>JAJXVM010000003.1 GCA_021782135.1 Myxococcales bacterium
TGCGCGCGGTCGATCCGCGCGGCGAGGCGGCGGCCACGCGCTACCGCACGCTCGCGACCGCCCCGGGCGGCGAGGCGCTGGTGGAGGCCCGCCCCGAGACCGGCCGCACCCACCAGATCCGCGTGCACCTGGCGCACCTCGGCGCCTCGCTGCTCGGCGACCCCCGCTACGGCGGGCCGCGCCAGGTGGGCGAGCTGCGGGTGCCCCGCGTGATGCTCCACGCGCGCCGGCTCGAGCTGGCGCACCCGGTCACCGGCGCGCCACTGGCGTTCGAGGCGCCGGTGCCGGAGGACTTCGCCGCGGTGGGGCGGGCGCTCGGGCTCCCCCCTCCCTGACCCTCCCCCGCTTCGCGGGAGAGGGAACGGAGCACGCACCGCGGTTCACGCCCGAGGGTGCACCAGGAGCCCCTCCCTCCCCGCCGCACGGGGAGGGCAGAGGTCACCCCCAGGCGACTCCCTCCCCGTCGCACGGGGAGGGCCGGGGAGGGGCGACCCCGAGGCCTGCCCGCCCCCTCCTTACGCCACGCACCAGAAGTCGCGCAGCTCCCGAAAGCCCTGCTTCTCGAGCTCGGCGCGGATGAGCGGCCGCGCGCCGGGAGCGCCGACGGCCACCAGGAGCGGGAGCCCGCGGGCCCGAGCGGCGTCCTCGTAGCCCACCACCTCGGCGCCGGCCACGCGGCGGCCCACCTTCTTGCGGTCCACCTCGACGAAGAGCGCCGGCGCGATCCCGGCGGCGCCGAGCGCGCGGGCGAAGGCGCGGCCGGTCTCGCCGGCCCCCCAGATCGCCACCTCGCGCCGGCCGGCGAGCGGCCCGGCGGCGAGGTGCTCCACCTTGAGCGCCATGTGGCGGGAGAGGGCGTAGCGCGGGTCGGCCCGGGTGAGCCGCCCGGGCGACTCGCGCCAGTCGAGCAGCGTCTCGGGCACGTTCCCGAGCCGGCCGCCGGCGGCGGCGAGCCGGAGCCAGAGGTCGTAGTCCTCGGGGAAGTCGCCCTGGCGCCAGCCGCCGGCCGCCCGCAGCGCGCTCGCGCGCAGCGTCGCCGCCGGGTGGACCAGCGGCGCCTCGACGAAGAGGTCGCGGGCGCACAGCGCGGGCGCGGTGAGCCCGTTCAGCCAGGCGGCGTAGCGGGCCATCCCGGGCCGCACCTCCCGGCGCGGGAAGAGGCGCACCCGGCTCCCCACCGCCGCGAGCGCCGGGTCGGCCGCGAGCGCCGCGAGCTGCCGCTCGAGCCGGCGCGGGTGGGCCACGTCGTCGGCGTCCATGCGCGCCAGGTACTCGGCGTCGGCCGCGGCGAGGGCGCGGTTCAGGGCGGGGGCGATCCCCTCCCCCGGCCCGCGCAGCACCGTCACGCGCCGGTCGCGGGCGGCGAGCCCCTCGAGCACCGCCGCGGTCGCGTCGCGAGAGCCGTCGTCCACCGCCACCAGCGCGAGGTCGCGCAGGCTCTGGCGCAGGATCGAGGCCGCCGCGGCGCGGACCGTGCGCGCGGCGTCGCGGGCGGGGAGGAGGACGGCGACGCGGGGCATGGCCTCGGCGCTCGGGGCGTCGCCCGGCGCGCCTCAGCGGCCGGCGATCTTCGAGAGCAGGTACTCGGCGGCGAGCCGGTAGCCGAGCACGCCCAGCCCCACCACCTGCCCGTCCATGGCCGGGGCGAGCACGCTGCGGTGGCGCCACTCCTCGCGGGCGTGGACGTTCGAGATGTGCACCTCGACCTTGGGGAAGGCGAGCGCCTTGAGGCAGTCGTGGAGCGCGTAGCTGGTGTGGGTGAAGGCGCCGGGGTTGAGGATCAGCCCCTTGGCCATCTTCCGGTGCTGCTGCAGGAAGTCGAGGAGCGCCCCCTCGGAGTTCGACTGGAACGCGGTCACCTCCACGCCCGCCGCCGCGCAGGTGTCGCGCACCAGCCGCTCCACGTCGGCCAGCGTGGCGGAGCCGTAGACCGCCGGCTCGCGCTCGCCCAGCAGGTTCAGGTTCGGTCCGTTGACGAGCAGGATCATGCGTCCTCCGCGATGTCGCCGAGGGCGGCCCGCAGCGCCGCCGGGTCGGCCGCGACGTCCCACTCCACGCCCCAGCCGTCCCCCACCCGCTCCGGCAGCACCCAGCGCAGCCCGGCGGCGGTGCGCTTCTTGTCGGTGGCCATGAGGGCGGCCGCGCGCTTCGCCACCGCGGCCGGCACCCGGATCGGCAGGCCGGCCTCGGAGAGCGCCGCCTCGACCTCGAAGGCCTGCTCGTCGGCGACGCGCCCCATCCGCGCGGCGAGCCGGAAGGCGAAGGCCAGCCCCACCGAGACCGCCTCGCCGTGGGTGTAGCGGCGGAAGCCGCCGGCCGCCTCGACGCCGTGGCCGAAGGTGTGGCCGAGGTTGAGGAGCTTGCGCTCGCCGCGCTCGAGCGGGTCGCGCTCCACCACCTCGAGCTTGATGCGCGCGCAGGCGGCGACCAGGTCGGCGTCGGCCTTGCCGCGGGCGGCGGCGCGGGCGGCGGCCGGCAGGAGCGAGGGGCGGAGCGCGGCGTACTTGAGCACCTCGCCGAAGCCGCTGCGCAGCTCGCGAAACGGCAGCGTGGCGAGGGCCGTCGGGTCCATGAGCACCGCCGCCGGCGGGTGGAAGGCGCCGACGATGTTCTTGGCCTGCGGCAGGTTCACCGCCGTCTTGCCGCCCAGGGCGGCGTCCACCATCCCGAGCAGGGTGGTGGGGACCGCCATCCAGTCCACCCCGCGCATGAAGGTGGCGGCGAGGAAGCCGGCGGCGTCGGTCACCGCCCCGCCCCCGACCGCGATCACCAGGCTCCTGCGGGTGGCGCCGGCGCGCAGCAGCTTCGCCGCCGCCCGCTCCAGCTCGGCGAGCCGCTTGCCCTTCTCGCCGTCGGGGAGCACGTGCACCAGCTTCAGGTTTCCGGCCCGGGCGAGCTGCCGCTCCAGCCGCTCGGCGAACGGGGTGGCGCGCACCGGGCCGCAGGTGACGAGCGCCACCAGGTCGCGGTCGGAGGTCAGCTCGGCGGCCGCCGCGGCGGCCCGCGTGCCCACGCAGACCGGGTACTCGCGCCCCTCCTGGCGCGCTTCGAGGATCTCGATGCTCATGCTCGCCTTTCGAGGTGCCTCGCGCCCGGGAGCGGGCGCGGCCCTCCTCACAGCAGCCCCAGGATACGCCGGGCCACCGCCTCCGGCGCGTTTCCGTCCACGCGCACGGTGAGGTGGGCCCGGCGGTAGAGCGGCAGCCGCCGCCGCAGCAGCGGCTCCCAGCTCGCCGCCAGCGGCCGGTGGGTGGTGGCGCCGATGCGGCGGGCCGCCTCGCGCGACGACACGTCGAGGAAGACCACCCGGCCGGCCCGCAGCAGGTGCTCCGCCGAGCGCGGGTCGCAGAAGGCGCCGCCGCCGAGGTCGGCCACCAGCGGCCCGGACAGCGAGGCGACCACCTCGCGCTCCAGCGCGCGGAAGGCCGGCTCGCCCTCCCCGGCGAAGATGGCGGCGATGGGCTTGCCGGCCCGGGCCTCGACGAGCGCGTCGGTGCAGACGAAGCGCCGGCCGAGAAGCCGCGCCAGGCAGCGGCCCACGGTGGACTTGCCGGCGCCCATCATGCCGGCGAGCGCCAGGGTCTCAGCGGAGCCGAGCGGCATAGGCCTCGACGGCGCGCTGCACGTCGCCCACGGTGTCGCCGCCGAACTTCTCGAGGAGGGCGTCGGCGAGCACCCAGGCCACCACCGCCTCGCCCACCACCGCCGCGGCCGGCACCGCGCAGACGTCGCTCCGCTCGTACTTGGCGGAGACCGCCTCGCGGGTGGCGATGTCCACCGAGGGGAGCGGGGTCATCATGGTGGGGATGGGCTTCATGAAGCCGCGCACCACCACCGGCGCGCCGTTGGTGACGCCGCCCTCGAGCCCGCCGGCGCGGTTGGTCTCGCGGTAGAAGCCCCTGTCGGCGCCGTAGCGGATGGGGTCCTGGAAGCGGTCGCCGGGCAGGTCCACCCGCGTCCCCTCGCCGATCTCGGCGGCGCGGATGGCCTGGATGGCGCAGAGCGCGCCGGCGAGGCGGCCGTCGAGGCGCCGGTCGGGGTGGACGAAGCTGCCGAGGCCGGGCGGGAGCCCCTCGGCGTAGACCTCGAAGGCGCCGCCGATGGCCGAGCCGCGCGCCTTCTCGCGGTCGATGACGGCGCGCCAGATCCCGGCCGCCTCCTCGTCGTCGGTGTGGACGTCGGAGGCCTCGATGGCGGCGCGCTGCTCGGCGGTGGGCGGGACCCCGCCGCGGCGCAGCTCCTCCCCGATGGCCACCACCCGCGAGCTCACCGTGATCCCGAAGCGGGCCAGCAGCTGCCGGGCGAGCGCGCCCAGCGCCACCACGGTGGCGGTGCCGCGGGCGCTGGCGCGCTCCAGCACGTCGCGGGCGTCGTCGAGGTCGTACTTCTGCACCCCGGCGAGGTCGGCGTGGCCGGGGCGCACCTGGGTGAACTTGCGGCCGCCGCGCGCGTAGGGGGAGACGAGCTCCTTCCAGTTCTCGTGGTCCTTGTTCCAGACCAGCAGCGCGATGGGGGAGCCGGTGGTGACCGCGCCGCGGATGCCGGAGAGGAACTGGGCCTCGTCGGTCTCGATCTTCATGCGGCCGCCGCGGCCGTAGCCCTTCTGGCGGCGGCGCAGGTCGCGGTTCACGGCGTCGAAGTCCACCGCGAGGCCGGCCGGGAAGCCCTCGGCGATGGCGCAGAGCGCGGGGCCGTGCGACTCGCCGGCGGTGAGGTACCTGAGGGTCATGGGGTTGCTCCGTCGAGCGCGCTTCGCATGGCCGCCTCGGGCGCCGGGCGGCCGGTCCAGATCTCGAAGGCCAGGGCGCCCTGGCGCAGGAGCACCTCCTCGCCGGAGACGAGGACGGCGCCCGCCTCCTCGGCGGCGCGGGCGAAGGGGGTGTCGCCGTAGACGAAGTCGAGCACCACCTGGCCGGAGCGCAGCGGCACCGGACAGGGGCCGCCCTGGTGCAGGCCGATGGAGGTGGCGTTCACCACGGCGTCGAAGGAGGCGGAGTCGCGGCGGGCCTCGGTCCAGGACAGGACGGCCACCGGGCCACCCCCTCCCCTGCCCTCCCCCGAGGCGGCGGAGGGAGAACCGTCACGGGAGGGGGAGGAAGGCCTCGAGCCACCCGCGGCCAGTTCCGTCGCCTTCTCGTCCCGGCGCGCGGAGATCGTCACCTCCAGGCCGAGCTGGGCGAGGGCCCAGAGCGCCGCCCGGGCCGCCCCGCCGGCGCCGAGCAGCAGCGCGCGCTGCCCGGGCTTCACGCCCGCGGCCCCGAGGAGCGCGACGCAGGCCGAGGCGTCGGTGTTGGAGGCGATCCAGCCGTCCGGGCCGCGCCGCAGCGTGTTCGCGGCCCCCACCGCGCGCGCCACCTCGTCGGCCGAGGCGGCGGCCGCGAGCGCCTCCCGCTTGTGCGGCACGGTGACGTTGAGCCCCTGGAACCCCAGCGCGTAGGCCCCGCGGAGCGCCTCGGCCACGCGGGCCGGCTCGACCGGCAGGGCGACGTAGGCGGCGTCGAGCCCGGCCGCGGCGAAGGCGGCGTTCTGCATCGCGGGCGAGCGGCTGTGCGCGACCGGCCAGCCCACCACGCCGTACAGGGAGGTCCGCGCCGAGATCACGCCTCGCCTCCGCAGAGCCGGTCGAGGATGTCGAAGAAGCCGGGGAAGCTGGTGCGCACGCAGGAGACGTCGTCCAGGGTCACCTCGTCGCCGGGCGTGAAGAGCTGCGCCACCGCCATGCTCATGGCGATCCGGTGATCGAGCTTCGTCTCGACCGAGACGCCGCGGAGCGGCGTCGGCCCCTCGATGGCGCAGCCGTCCTCGAAGAGCTCGATGCGCGCGCCGGCCCGGTGGAGCAGGTCGCCCATGGTGGCGAGCCGGTCCGACTCCTTCACCCGCAGCTCCTTCGCGTCGCGGATCACGGTGCGGCCGCGCGCCTGGGTGGCGAGCACCATCAGCACCGGCAGCTCGTCGATGAGCCGGGGGATGAGCGGCCCGGCGATCTCCGTCCCGGCGAGCGCCCCGCCCTCCACCGTCACGTCGGCGCGCGGCTCGCCGGCGCTCTCGCGCGGGTCCCCGACCGCGACCCGCGCGCCCATGGCGCGGAGCACGTCGAGCAGCCCGGTGCGGGTCGGGTTCACGCCCATGCCGAGCGCGGTGACGCGCGAGCCGGGCAGCCCGGCGGCGGCGCAGAGGAAGAAGGCGGCCGAGGAGATGTCGCCGGGCACGTCCACCGCGCCGCCCGAGGGGCGGCCGGGGCGGATGGTCACCCGGGTGCCGTCCACGCCGAGCGACACGCCGCGGCCGGCCAGCATGCGCTCGGTGTGGTCGCGGGAGGGCGCCGGCTCCTCCACCACCGTCTCGCCCTCGGCGAAGAGGCCGGCCAGCAGCAGGGCGCTCTTCACCTGCGCGCTCGCGACCGGGAGCACGTGGGTGGCGCCGCGCAGGCGCGCGCCCTTCGCCACGACCGGCGGCAGCTTGTCGCCGTCGCGGGCCGAGAGGTCGGCGCCCATCCGGCGCAAGGGCTCGAGCACGCGGCGCACCGGGCGCCGGCGCAGCGAGGCGTCGCCGGTGAGGACCGAGAGGCCGGGCACCGCGGCGAGGACGCCGCAGAGGAGCCGCAGGCTGGTGCCGGAGTTGCCGCAGTCGATGACGTTGGCCGGCTCGACGAGCCGCTCGGGGGGCTCGACGATCACGGCGGCGCCGTCCCGACACACCCTCGCCCCGAGCGCCTCCACCGCCTTCCAGGTGGAGTGGACGTCCTCGGCCTCGAGCAGCCCGGTGACCCGCGAGGGCGAGGTGGCGAGCGCGCCGAAGAGGAGGGCGCGGTGCGAGATCGACTTGTCGCCGGGCACGGCGAAGCCGCCCCGGAGGGGACCCTTGCGGCGGCAGACGAGCGGGGTTGTCAAAACAGCTCCTCCCGGAAGGCGCGGGCCTCCTCGAGCGCGGCGCGGGCGCCGTCGGGCGAGGTGGCGATGTCGGACAGGATGCGGGCGAGTCGGTCCTGCAGCCGCCGGGCGGCCTCGGGGAGGTGGCGGTTGCGGCGCGCCACCTCGCCCTGGATGTCGAAGGCGAAGCCGGCGAGGCGGGTCATGCCGTCGAGCCCCGGGCCGGCGAGCGCCGCCGCGAGCGGCCCCGCCTCCTTGACCGAGAGGGTCAGCGCGCAGGCGACCAGGTAGGGCAGGTGCGAGACCATGGCCACCGCGCCGTCGTGCTCGGCGGCGGTGCAGCGCAGCACCTCGGCGCCGAGCGCCCGGTGGAGCGCCTCCACCCGGTCGAGCGCCCCGGCCGGCGCGCCGTCGGTGCAGAGCGCGACCGTGCCGCCCTTCCAGCGATCGGCGCGCGCGCCGTCGTAGCCGCCCCGGCCGCCGAACATGGGGTGGGCCCCGGCGAAGGCCACGCCCGGGCGCACCTCGCGCCGCGCCGCCTCCACCACCTGCTCCTTGGCGCCGCCCACGTCGGTGAGCACCGCGCCGTCGCGCAGGAGCCGCGACACCGGCCCGAGCAGCCGCTCGATGACCGCCACCGGCGTGCAGAGCACCACCAGCTCGCAGGCCTCCAGCTCCGGGCCGGGCCCGGCCAGCGCCACGTCGGCGACGCCGTCGGCGAGCGCCCGGGCGCGCACGCCGGCGTCGGGCTCCACCGCCACCACCCGCGCGCCCGGCGCGGCGGCCTTGAGGCCGCGGGCGAGGCAGGCGCCCATGAGCCCCAGCCCGGCGATCCCGAGCGTGCCCGGCAGCGGGGCGCTCACGGCCGCACCGGCCCGGGCCCGGGGCCCTGGTTGCTCGAGACGTTCACGGCGGCTCCTCCTGGCACGGGGATCGGCTCAGCGGGCGAGGGGCATCCGGCCGGCGAGGTCCGGGCGGAGCGCCTGCGCGCCGCGCAGGTAGACGTGGCGCGCGTCGGCGTTGGTGCCCCCGTCCACGTGCAAGAGCACCCGGACCACCCGCGGCAGCGAGCCCGGCACCGGGATCTCCTGCGAGCAGATCATCGGCACCCGCGACCAGCCGCCGGCCTCGCGCGCCGCCCGCGCCGGGAAGTCGGCGTCGAGATCGTGGGTGACGGTGAAGATGGCCCAGACGATCTCGGCCTGGGTGAGGTGGTTCTGCGCGTTGAGCGCCCCGCACAGCTCGACCACGCCCTCGTAGAGGTCCTGGACGGTGTTCGAGGCGATCTGCGTGGCTCCACGGATTCCGCGCATGGGGGCCGTGCAGTATACGTGCGCCGCGCCGGGGGTGTCCACGGCGCGGCGCCGCGCGGGACGGCGGCGACGCTAGCCGGGAGGCCAGCCGAAGGCGCGCCCGCCGAGCAGGTGCAGGTGGATGTGGAAGACGGTCTGGCCCGCCGCGCGGTTGCAGTTCATCACCGCGCGCCAGCCCTCGGCGGCGAAGCCGCGGTCCTGGGCGATCTTCGCGGCGACCCGGTGGAGCTTGCCGAGGGCGGCCTCGTCCTCGGGGCCGAGGTCGTTGAGGGTGGGGACGTGCTTGCGCGGCACGATCACCACGTGCGTGGGCGCCTGCGGGTGGATGTCCTCGAAGGCCACCGTGTCGGCGTCCTCGTGGACCACCCGGGCCGGGAGCTGCTTCGCCACGATCTTGCAGAAGAGGCAGTCGGACATGCGCCGGAGCATAACCCGCGCGCGGCGGGCGCACCGGCGGAAGGTGGTCCCGGCGGGGCGCGCCCCCGCCCGCGCCTCAAAACAGCTTCTCGGAGTCGAGCAGGATCGTGACCGGCCCGTCGTTCACCAGCTCCACCTGCATGTCGGCCCGGAACACCCCCTGCGCGACCGGCAGCCCCTTCTCGCGCAGGAGCGCGCAGACCTTCTCGTAGAGCGCGTTCGCCGCCTCGGGCGGCGCGGCGGCGCTGAAGCCGGGCCGGTTGCCCTTGCGCGCGTCGCCGAGCAGGGTGAACTGCGAGACCACCAGGATCCCGCCGCCCACGTCCGCCACCGAGCGGTTCATCTTGCCGGCCTGGTCCTCGAAGACGCGCAGCCCGGCGAGCTTGTCGGCCACGAAGCGCGCGTCCTCCTCGGCGTCGCTCGCCGCCACCCCGAGCAGCACCAGGAGCCCCCGCTCGATCCGGCCCACCACCTCGCCGGCGACCCGCACCTCCGCCCGGGAGACCCGCTGGACGACCACGCGCATGGGAACTCCATGGCACGGGCGCGGCCGGGGGGCAACGGACACGCGCGCGCGCCGGCACGGGCCGCGGGGTCGGGGTGCTATGGTGTTCACCGCATGTACCTCCTCCGGGACGCGCGCAAGGGCGACTTGAAGGGGCTCGGCGCGCTGGCCGCGGCGCTCGACTCGGTGAACCTGCCCGACGACGAGCGCGCCCTGGCCGAGATCCTCGAGCGCTCCTGCCGCAGCTTCCAGGGGCGCATCCGCGACCCGCTGCGCCGCGCCTACGTCTTCGTGCTGGAGGAGGCGCGCACGGGGCGGCTCGCCGGCACCTCGATGCTCATCGCGCAGCACGGGACGCACGACTCGCCCTGCGCCTTCTTCCAGGTCTCGACCCGCGAGCACTACAGCTCCACCCTCGACCGCCACTTCAAGCACCAGGTGCTCTCGATCGGCTACCACTTCGACGGGCCGAGCGAGATCGGCGGCCTGGTGGTGAGCCCGTCCGACCGGGGCGGGCCGGAGCAGCCCGGCAAGCAGCTCAGCTTCGCGCGCTTCCTCTACCTCGCGATGTTCCCGGAGCGCTTCCGCGACGTCGTGCTCGCCGAGCTCATGCCGCCGCTCGCCGGGGGCAAGAGCCCGTTCTGGGAGAGCTGCGGCAAGCGCTTCACCGGGCTCGAGTACCCGGAGGCCGACAAGCTCAGCCGCGAGAACAAGGAGTTCATCCAGCAGCTCTTCCCGCCCGGCGAGATCTACGCCACCCTGCTGCCGCCCCGGGTGCGGCGGGCGCTCGGCGCGGTCGGGCCCGCCACCGAGCCGGTGAAGCGGATGCTCGAGGCGATCGGCTTCCGCTACGCGAGCCGCGTCGACCCCTTCGACGGCGGCCCGCACTACGAGGCCCCGACGAACGCGATCGCGCCGGTGCGCGCCTTCCGCCGCGCCCGCGTGTCGGCCGCGCCGCTGTCCCCGGCCGCCGCCGAGCGCCCGAAGCTGGTGGGGCTCGCCCGCCCGACGGGACGGGCGCGCTTCCGCGCGGTGCGCGCGCCGGCGCGCTTCGAGGGCGAGGAGGTGCTCCTCACGCCCGAGGCGCGCGAGCGGCTCGAGGTCCTGCCGGGCGACCGCGTGGGCGTGGTCCCGCTCGACCTCTGAGGCCCTCCCCGCCGGCGCCGCCGCTCCCCGCTGGCTCCGCGCCGCGCCGCCGGTTAGATTGCGCGGCGCACCCGAACCGGAGCGACGCATGGCCAAGCCGAAGATCGAGGATCTCGTGAAGGGGAAGGGCCCGGAGGCGGTCCGGGGCAAGAAGGTGCAGGTGCACTACACCGGCTGGCTCACCGACGGGAGCAAGTTCGACTCCTCGGTCGGCGCCGATCCCTTCGAGTTCGAGCTCGGGGCCGGCGAGGTGATCGAGGGCTGGGACCGCGGCGTGGCCGGGATGAAGGTGGGCGGGAAGCGCAAGCTCACCCTGCCGCCGGAGCTCGCCTACGGCCCGGCCGGCGCCCCGCCGGCCATCCCGCCGAACGCGACGCTGGTCTTCGAGGTCGAGCTGCTCGGGGTCTACTGAATCAGGGCGGGGGGAGCGGCAGCGTGAAGGAGAAGGTGCTGCCCTCGCCCGCCCGGCTCTCCACCCAGATGCGCCCGCCGTGGGCGTCCACGATGCCCTTGGCGATGGCGAGGCCGAGGCCGGTGCCGCGGTAGCGCGCCGCCTTGGCTCGCCAGTAGCGGTCGAAGATGTGCGGGAGGTCCTCCTCGCGGATGCCGGGCCCGCTGTCGCGGACCTCGAACCGCACCGCCCCGCTCACCGGGCGGACCGCGAGGGAGACGAAGCCGGCCTCGGTGGCCTGCACCGCGTTCATGGCCAGGTTCCCGAGCGCCTGGATCACCCGGTCGCGGTCGCAGGGCAGCTCGACCCCTTCGTCGCAGGTCTCGAACGAGAGCTCCAGCCCCTTCCTCTCCGCCGCCGGCCGGAGCGCCTCCGCCGCCTCGCGGACCAGCAGCGCCGCCGAGCAGGGGGCGGTCCGGATCGAGAACCGCCCCGCCTCGATGCTGGAGAGGTCGAGCAGGTCGCCGATGAGCCGGTCGGCGCGCTGCGCCGAGCGCTCGATCATGGCGGCGTGCTTGCGCACCCGCGCCCCCGCGTCCCCCTCGGGCGCCGCCCGCGCCGCGTTGCGGGCGGCGAGCAGGATGGTGGCGATGGGGTTGCGCAGGTCGTGCGAGACCACCGCCATCACCTCGTCGCGCTGGCGGCGGGCCCGCTGCTCCTCGCGGTAGAGGGCGTCGTTCTCGCCGGCGAGCTGCTCGGCCCGGATGCGGGCCTCGCGCGCCGCGCCGCTCATCACCGCCACGCCGATGGCGACCACGACGAAGATGAAGAGGGTGTAGAACTCGCTGAACTGGTCGCCGCCGCGCGGCCCGACCCCGAGGAGCATCCACTGGGTCACGGAGGCGGTGATGCCGGTGGCCAGCAGCCCCGGCCCCCGCCCGCCGAGCAGCCCCGCGCCGGCCACCGACGCGAGGAGCAGGAAGTAGCGGGTGCCCTCGAAGACCCCGGAGAAGACCGCGGTGAACACCAGCGCCACCGCGGCCATGACGACCGCCACGCCGTAGGCGGCCGTGCGGTTCTGGATGGGGCGGACCTGCACCGGCAGGCTCACGGCTCCAGCACCGTCCCGACGCTGCCCGGCTCGAGCACGGCCCGGACGAGCTCGCCGGGGGCGAGCTTGCCGACGATGACGATGGAGCGGGCCCCCCGCGCCAGCACCTCGAAGGACTCCTCGAGCTTCGGGATCATGCCGCCCGAGATGCTGCCGTCCGCCACCCCGCGCAGGAAGGCGGCCCGGTCCATGCGCGCCACCCGGCTCGACGGATCCTTCACGTCGCGCAGCACGCCGGGGGTGGAGGTCACGAGCACCAGGGCGTCGGCCCGCAGCGCCGCCGCGAGCTGGCTCGCCACCGTGTCGCCGTTGATGTTGAGCGGCTGGCCGGCGGCGTCGCAGCCGAGGCAGGCGAGCACCGGGACGTAGCCGCGCTCCTGCAGGTCGCCGAGGAGCGGGAGGTTGAAGCCGGTGACCTCGCCCACCAGCCCGAGGTCCACCGGGTCCGGGCCGGCGCCGGTCATGACCTGCGGCGGGCGGCGCACCGCCTGGAGGACGTGACCGGAGGCGCCGTGGAGCCCCACCCCCACCACCCCGTGGGCGAGGAGCTTCGCGCAGAGGTCGACGTTCACCTTCCCGGCGACGACGTACTTCATCACCTCGAGGGTGGCCGGATCGGTGTAGCGCCGCCCCGAGACCATGCGCGTCTCGAGCCCGAGCGTCCGCTGGAGCGCGGAGGCCTGCGGCCCGCCGCCGTGGACGATGGTCACCCGGTGGAAGCCCTCCACCAGCGCGCGCACGTCCCCGGCGATGGCGTCCGCCTCCGGGCTCGACACCACCTCTCCCCCCACCTTGACGACGACGTTCTTCATGGCGGCCACGGTCCCCGGTCCTCGAGGGACAGCGTCTCCTCGAGGCCCAGCATGAGGTTCATGTTCTCGATGGCCTGGCCCGCCCCGCCCTTCACCAGGTTGTCGAGGGCGCAGAACAGGGTGGCGGTGCGCCGGCCGCCGAGGGCCGGGCCGGCGAAGACGCCGACCTCGGCGAAGTTCGAGCCCGACACCGCCGCCACCTCCGGCAGCCGCCGCGCCGGGACCCGCACGAAGGGCTCGCCGGCGTAGGCCTCGCGGTAGAGGGCGGCGAGCCGCTCCCCGGTCCACTCCTCCGGCAGCTCGACGAAGCAGGTGGAGAGGATGCCGCGCCCGAGCGGCGCCGAGACCGGCACGAAGCGCAGCGCCAGCCCGCGGGCGCCCGCGCGCGCCAGGGTCTCCGCGATCTCCGGGACGTGCTGGTGCTCGAGCGGCCGGTAGGCCTTGAGGTTCCCGGCCCGCACCGGGTGGTGGGTGCCGGCCGAGGGGGCGGCGCCCGAGCCGGAGCTGCCGGTGATGCCCTGCACGTGCACCACGCCCTCGAGGAGCCCGGCGCGGGCGAGCGGCAGGAGCGCGAGCTCGATCGAGGTGGCGAAGCAGCCCGGGCTGGCGACGAGGCGCGCCGCCCGGATGCGCTCGCGGTTCAGCTCCGGCAGCCCGTACACGAACCGGCCGAGCAGCTCCGGGTGCGGGTGGGCCTGCCCGTAGTGGCGGGCGTAGGCGGCCGCGTCCTCGAGCCGGAAGTCGCCGCTCATGTCCACCACCCGGACGCCGGCCGCCACCAGCTCGGGCATGAGCGTGGCCGAGACCTTGTGGGGGAGGCCGAGCAGCACCACGTCGGCGCCCTCGGCCGCCTCGCGCGGCGGGAGCTGCTCGTAGGCGAGCGGGACGCCCTCCAGGGACGGGTGGGCGGCGCCGAGCGGCTCGCCCACGTGGTCCACCGCGACCACGCGCCGCAGCTCCACCTCGGGGTGCAGGAGCAGGCGCCGGACGAGCTCGGCGCCGCCGTAGCCGGTGCCGCCGATCACGGCCGCCTGGAAGGTCCTCCGCTTCGCCATGCTCCGCCTCGATGGGGAGTGGGCAGTGTAGCGCGGCCTCGCCCCCGGCCAAGCGGATATAACGACCGGGTGAGCCCCGGTTCCGATCCGCACCTCGAGACCGCCCTCCTCTGGCTCGTGGACCAGCGCGCGTCGATGACGGCGCTGCTCGAGGAGCTGGTCCTGCAGAACTCCTTCACCGGCAACCCGGCCGGGGTGGCGGCGGTGGCGCGGACGGTGGCGGAGGAGCTGCGCCGGCTCGGGCTCCGGACCGAGCTCGTCCCGAGCGCGCGCTTCGGCCCGCACCTCGCCTTCGCCGGACGCGCCGAGGGGCCGCCGGTGTTCCTCGTCGGCCACACCGACACCGTCCACCCGCCGGAGGGCTTCCAGGGCTTCCGGGTGGAGGGCGACCTGGCGCGCGGGCCGGGCGTGTTCGACATGAAGGGCGGGCTGGTGGTGGCCCTCTTCGCGCTCGAGGCGCTCCTCGTCGGGCGGGCGCTGGGGCGGCTCCCGCTGCGCGGGATGTTCGTCGCCGACGAGGAGGTGGGCTCGCCCGAGTCCTCCACGCTCCTGGCGGCCCGGGCGCGCGGGGCCGCCTGCGCGCTCGGCTTCGAGTCGGGCCGGAACGGCGACCTGGTGGTCACCGCGCGCAAGGGCGTCGCGGCGCTGCGGGCGGAGGCGTCCGGCGTCGCCGCGCACGCCGGGAACGAGCACGAGAAGGGCCGCAACGCGGTCTGGTCGCTCGCCCGCTTCGTGGACGCGGCCCAGCAGCTCACCGACTACGGGCGCGGCGTCACCGTGAACGTGGGCCGGTTCGAGGGGGGGGCGAGCAAGAACACCGTCCCCGATCGCGCCAGCGCGCAGGTGGACCTGCGCTACCTCACGGCGGAGGACGGGGACCGGCTCTTCCGCAGGCTCGAGGAGCTCGCTGCGGAGCGGGCGGTCCCCGGGACCCGCGTCGAGGTCACCCGCGGCGCGGCGCGGCCGCCGCTGGCCCGCACCGAGGCCTCCGCGGCGCTCGCGGCCGAGTACGGCGCCTGCCAGCGGGCCGCCGGCCTCGGCAGCGGCGAGGCGCCGCTGGTGGGCGGCGGCTCCGACGCCAACACCACCGGCGCCGCCGGGGTTCCGTCCATCGACGGCCTCGGGCCGCGCGGCGCGGCGTTCCACACGCCGGAGGAGCGGATCGAGCTCTCGTCGCTCGTGCCCAAGGCGGCGGCGCTGGTCCGCTTCCTGGCGGGGCGGGCGAGGTAGCGCCCGCCTCCTCGTCCGCCACCAGGCGCTCGCCTGGCCGGTCGCTTTCCGACCGCTTGGGGACCGCTCCGGGTGGTGGTCGCGCGCCGGGCGCGGCCCCTGCATCTCCGCCCTCGCGACGGCCCCCGACTTTGCCCGCGCAACGTCCGGCGCCGTCCCGTGTTCAAGGGGCACAGGAGAGACCAACCATGCACCTGCTCGATCGACGAAACACCCTGCTCGCGCTCGCCGCCCTGGCGGCCGGCGGCCTGGCCGTGGGCTGCGGCGGCAGCACCAACTCCGGCTCCGGGATGATGAGCGTCCACCTGGTGGACGCCCCCGGCGACTACCTCCACGTGGACCTCGACGTCCAGACGGTGGAGATCCACTCGAACGCCACCGGCTGGGTGACGCTCGGCCACCCGGCCAAGGTCATCGACCTGCTCTCGCTGACGGGCGGGGTGGACGAGACCCTCGCCGACGGCGCCAGCCTCCCGGCCGGCCACTACGAGCAGATGCGGCTCGTGCTCGGCTCCGACAACACCGTGACGCTCGCCGACGGCACCGTGGAGCCGCTCAAGGTCCCCTCCGGCAGCCAGTCGGGGGTGAAGCTGCCGGTGAGCTTCGACGTCGCGGCCGGCACCACCAAGGACGTGTTCATCGACTTCGACGCCCACCGCTCGGTCTTCATCCACGAGGCCGGGAAGTCGGGGATGTACATCCTGCGGCCGGTGGTCCGCGCCTACGACCGCGTGGTGACCGGCACCATCAGCGGCCACCTCTTCGACTCCGCCACCAAGGCGCCGCTCGCCGGCGCGACCGTCACCGCGCAGGACCTCGACTCGACCGGCGCGCCCGAGGTGGCGCGCACCGTCACCACCGGGCCGGACGGCTCCTACGCGCTCGACCTCCTGCCGATCGGCACCAGCTACTACGTCGTGGCCCAGCCGGTCGTCGGGCCGGTCTCGTACCAGGCCAAGGCGAGCGCGCCCGTCGCCCTCGCCGCCTCCGCGCCGCTGTCCGCGGTGGACCTCGACCTCGACGCCGCGACCGCCACCGGCGCGGTGAGCGGCGGCGTGCTCCCGGCCGCGGGCGTGGACGACGCCGACGAGGTGGACGTCCGGGAGACGCTCGCCGCCACCCCGCTCGACGTCCTGCCGTTCGTGGTGCGCATCACGCTGCCGACCGAGACCGCCGGCGTCGAGAGCTACGCCGTGGACGCGCTGCCCTTCGGGACCTACTCGCTGCAGCTGCTCCGCCGCACCATCGCCGCGGACGGCACCGAGAGCACCGCCGCGAGCGCGGCCGCCACCGCCACGCTCGCCACCGTCACCCCGGCGGCCACGGTGAACTTCACCCTGCCGTAGCGGCCGCCGAGGGACAAAAAGGACCCGGCCCCGACGGCCCGCTCGCAGCGGGCCGCCGGGGCCGGTTCGTTCCCGGGCCCGGAGGGTGGGGCCCGGAAAGCTTCAGGCGCGGTAGGCGCGCAGGAACACGTCCACCGCCCCGCGCACCGTCTGGCGGATCTGCTCGTCGGAGGGCTCCGGCACGACCCCGAGCTCGACCTGGAAGTAGAGCTCGCCGCGGCACAGGGCGAAGAAGTGCCCGGCGGCGGAGGAGAGGTCGTCGATGCCCAGCGCCCCCGCGTCCGCCCAGCGCCGCAGGAAGTCGGCGAAGCTCGTGCGCATGCTGCAGGCGCCGTCCTCCCAGAGCGCCTGCCCCAGCTCCGGGAAGCGCGAGGCCTCTCCGACGATCACCCGGCGCAGGGCGATGGCCGGCCGGGAGAGCACGTAGCGCATGGCCGTCTCCCCGATCTGCAGCAGGTCGCGCTCGAGGTCGCCGCTCGAGGCCTGGAGGAGCTTCAGCACGTCCTCGCGCATGCTGGCCGACTGCGCGGAGGCGCAGGCCACGAAGAGCGCCTTCTTGTCCTGGAAGTGGCTGTAGATGGTGGCCTTCGAGACCCCGGCGCGGGAGGCCACCACGTCGAGGCAGGCGCGCTCGTAGCCGGCCTCCAGGAACAGGGCCTGGGCCCCTTCCAGGATCTGCTGCTGCTTCGCGCGTGAGAGCGCCGCGCGCCCGCTGGTTTCCGCCATGCCTGGTTTTTCCCCTATGGACACCTATACTGAACCGTTCAGTCTTGACCGTCAAGGACGCAAGGTCTAGAAAGACTGAACCGTATAGTTTCGATTTCTCGGGGACGCCCCGCGCTGTTCCGCGCCCCCCTATGGAGAGCGAAGACCGAATGATTTCGCGTTGCTTGACCCTGCCCGCCCTGGCCGCCGCCGCCGCCCTCTGGCCCGCGGCCCCGGCGCGAGCGCTGCAGCCGCTCGACACCTTCCTGCGGGGAGCCCGCACCTTCTCCCCCGACAATCGCGAGGCGCGCGCCAACACCCAGCTCTCGCGGGCCCAGTCCACGGCCGCGGTGAGCCGGCTCCTGCCGGGGCTGTCCGCCAACGGCAGCTACACCGCCAACCAGTACGAGGAAGTGCTGCCGCTCGGGAACGGCCAGTCGGCCGTGCTCCAGCCGAAGGACCTGTGGCAGGGGACCGCCGTCCTGACCGTGCCGCTCGCCGACCTCGGCAACTTCGTTCGGGCGCGGGCCGCCCGGACCGCGGAGCGCTCGGCCGCGCTCTCGCAGGAGGACGTGGCGCTCCGGGACGAGTCGCTGACCGCGCAGCGCTACTACCAGGTGCTCGCGGATCGCGGCCTGGTCGAGTCCTCCGAGCGCGCCCTCGAGGTCGCCCGCGTGAACCTCGCGCTCAGCCAGCACCAGCGCGAGGCCGGGGCGGCGGCCGGCCTCGACGTGGACCGGGCGCAGGCCGAGGTGGAGCGCCAGGTGCAGCAGCTCGCGGGGGCGCGGCTCGGGCTCGAGGTGGACGCGCGCGCGCTCGCCTCCCTCACCGGCGTCGACCCCCAGCTCGAGGGCCCGGTGGCGCTCGCGGACGACCTCCACGAGGAGCCGCCGGTCGAGAGCTTCGTGCCCTCCGACGCCGAGCTCCCCTCGCTCGCGGCCGCCATCGAGGCCCGGCGGTCGCAGGAGCAGACCGCCAGCGCCCAGCGGCTGTCGCTCCTGCCCACGCTCTCGGGCAGCTTGAGCGAGTACGCCACCACGGCGCCCGGCATCCCCGAGCCGGCCTGGCAGGCGGTGCTCGGGCTGCGCTGGAGCTTCGACGGGACGAACCTCGCGGCCATCCGCGCCGAGGACGCCCGGCTCGACGCGGCGGCGGCGCGCGAGGTGCGCGCCCGGCTCGCCGCCCACGACGCCATCCACGACGCCTGGCACACGGTGCGGACGGACATCGCCCGCAGCCGCTCCGCCCGCGCCCAGCTCCAGGTGAGCCAGCGCGCCGCGGACCTGGCCCGCGACCGCTACCGCGTGGGCGCCTCGGCGCAGCTCGACCTGCTGCAGGCGCAGCGCGACGCCTTCGCCGCCGACGTGAACCGGATCCAGGCCGACGCCGACCTCGCCAACGCGCGCGCGCAGCTCCGCCTCGCGGCCGGCCGCTCGCTCCTCCCCAACTGACGAAGAAGAAGAGGACGCCATGTTCCAGCGCTTCAGCCCCACCACCCTCTTCGCCGCCCTCGCCGGCCTGGCCCTCCTCGTCTCCGGCTGCGCCAGGCCGGCCGCCGCGAAGGCGCCCCCGCCGCCCGCGGTGACGGTCACCCCGGTGGTCCGCAAGGACCTCCCGGTCTACGTCGAGGCGGTCGCCACGGTCGACGGATGGGCCAACGTGGACATCCGGGCCCGGGTCCGCGGCTTCCTCGAGAAGCAGCACTACCAGGACGGCGCGACCGTGCGGGAGGGGCAGCTCCTCTTCACGGTGGAGCGGAGCGAGTACGAGGCGGCGGCGGCGAACGCCCGGGCCGCGCTCTCCCGCGCGCTCGCCGCCCAGGCGCACAACAAGTCCCAGCTCGAGCGCCGCCGCGCCCTCGCCAAGGTGGACGGGCTGAGCCAGCAGGAGCTCGAGGACGCCGAGGCCCAGGCCCGCGACGCCGACGGACAGGTGGAGGCGGCGCGCGCCCAGCTCAAGCAGGCCGAGCTGAACCTCTCCTACACCACCATCCGCGCCCCGCTCTCGGGCGTGGCCGGGCTGGCGCAGGTCCGGCCGGGCAACCTGGTGGGCCAGGACGGCCCCACCCTGCTCACCACCGTGTCGCAGGTGGACCCGGTGCGCGTCACCTTCCCGCTCTCGGAGATCGACTACGTGCGCGCCCCCGACCGGCTGAAGAGGCTCGCCGGCCGCGACCTCGCCTGGGCGCGGCGGCAGTTCCCCCGGCTCGATCGCGGCGCCGCCGCCGAGGGCGGCGACCCGGGCGTGCGGCTCGTGCTCTCGGACGGGAGCGTCTACGCGCACCCCGGCGTGGTCGTCGCCGCCAACCGGCAGGTGGACGCGACCAGCGGCACCATCCAGCTCGAGGCGCTCTTCCCTAACCCCGACCACGCGCTGCGGCCGGGCCAGTACGGCCGGGTGCGGCTGCGCCAGGAGGGGGCCGGCGCGAACGCGCTGGCGGTCCCGGAGAAGTCGCTGGTCCAGGTGCAGGGCACCTACTCGCTGGCGGTGGTCGGTCCCGACTCCAAGGTCCAGCTCCGCCCGGTCAAGGTGGGCCCCAGCGTCGGCGCGCTGCGCATCGTCCAGTCGGGCGTGAGCGAGGGCGAGCGGGTGGTGGTCGAGGGGCTGCAGGCCGCGCGCGACGGCGCCACGGTGACGGCGAAGGAGGCGGTGACCACCGCCTCGAACGACCCGGCGCCCGCCGCCGGCCAGGGCCGCTGAGCGAGGGGAGCGTCCATGTCCAACTTCTTCATCCGCCGGCCCATCGTGGCGATCGTGATCGCCATCGTGACCGTGCTGCTCGGCGCCGTCTCCCTCGCCGGGCTCCCCATCTCGCAGTTCCCGCAGATCCTCCCGCCGCAGATCAACCTCACCACCAACTACACCGGCGCCGACGCGCTCACGGTGGAGCAGGCGGTGGCGACGCCCATCGAGCAGCAGATGAACGGCGTCGATCAGTCGCTCTACATCAAGTCGACGAACGCCAACGACGGCTCGATGACCCAGCAGGTCACGTTCGACGTCGGCACCGACATCGACATCGACAACGTCCTCGTCCAGAACCGCTTCTCCCAGGCGCAGCCGTTCCTGCCCCAGGACGTGAAGAACCTCGGCGTCACCATCAAGAAGTCGCTCAACTTCCCGCTGATGGTGATCGCGCTCTACTCGCCCGACGATCGCTACGACGCCAAGTTCCTCGGCAACTACGGCGTCATCAACATCAACGACGCCCTGCTGCGCATCAAGGGCGTGGGCGACATCAAGAACCTGGGCGGCGGCGACTACGCCATGCGCGTCTGGCTCAAGCCCGACGTGCTGGCCCGGCTCGGGCTCAACGTCTCGGACGTCCAGAACGCCATCCGCGCCCAGAACGTGGTGAACCCGGCGGGCCAGGTGGGCGGCGAGCCCTCCGCGGCCGGCCAGCAGTTCTCCTACACCGTCCGCGCCCAGGGGCGGCTCTCCACCCCCGAGGAGTTCGGCGACATCCTGGTGCGGCAGAACCCGGACGGCTCGAGCGTGCGCGTGCGCGACGTGGCGCGGGTGGAGCTCGGCAGCGCCAACTACATGCAGGCCGGGCGCATCAACGGGAAGCAGGCCGGCATCGTGGCCATCTTCCAGTCCCCCGGCTCGAACGCCCTGGACGTGGCGGCGAGCGTGCGCGCCACCATGGCGGACCTGTCGAAGCAGTTCCCGCCCGGGATGAAGTACGACATCTCGCTCGACACCACCGCGCCGGTGAAGGCCGGCATCCACGAGATCCTGGTGACCCTCTTCGAGGCCATCCTGCTGGTGGTGCTGGTGGTCTTCGTCTTCCTGCAGAGCTGGCGCGCGACCCTCATCCCGCTGCTCACCGTGCCGGTGTCGCTCATCGGCGCCTTCGCGTTCTTCCCGCTCCTCGGCTTCTCGGTCAACACCCTCTCGCTCTTCGGCCTGGTGCTCGCCATCGGCCTGGTGGTGGACGACGCCATCGTGGTGGTGGAGGCGGTGGAGCACCACATCGAGCGCGGCCTCCCGCCGCGCGAGGCGACCAAGAAGGCCATGAGCGAGGTCTCGGGCCCGGTGATCGGCATCGCCCTCATCCTGGCGGCGGTCTTCGTGCCGGTGGCCTTCATGAGCGGCATCACCGGCCGGCTCTACCAGCAGTTCGCCCTCACCATCGCGGTGTCGGTGCTCATCTCGGCCTTCAACGCCCTCACCCTCAGCCCGGCGCTGGCGGCCATCCTGCTCCGGCCCCGCAGCCACTCCCCCCACGGCCTGGTCGGGCGGCTGGGCGGCGCCTTCAACCGCTGGTTCGAGCGGGTGACCCACGGCTACGTGAGCATCAACCGCCGGCTCATCCGCAAGATCGCCATCCCCCTGCTGCTCCTCGCCGGCGTGGCCGGCCTCTCGGCGGCGCTCGGCCACGAGCTCCCGGCCGGCTTCCTGCCGCAGGAGGACAACGGCTACGCGGTGGCGGTGGTGCAGCTCCCCGACGCCGCCTCGCTGCAGCGCACGCAGGAGGTGTTCCGGCAGGTGGACGACATCCTGTCGAAGGTCCCGGGGGTGAAGTTCCGCACCACCATCGCCGGCTACAGCGCCGTCTCCGGCGCGAGCGCCACCTACCTCGGCACCGCCTTCCTCAACCTCGCGCCCTGGGAGGAGCGCGCCTCCCCCGACCTCGAGGCGGGCGCCATCGTGCGGCGCGCCAACGCCGCCCTCTCGAAGATCCAGGGCGCGCGCGCGATCGTCATCGCGCCCCCGGCCATCCCCGGCATCAGCGCCGCCGGCGGCTTCAGCATGATGCTGCAGGACAAGACCGGCGGGTCGGTGGAGTTCCTGGCGGAGAACGTGAAGAACTTCCTGGCCGAGGCGCGCAAGCGCCCCGAGCTGGCGAACGTCATGCCCAACTTCTCGCCCTCGGTGCCGCAGGTGTTCGCCGAGGTGGACAAGGAGAAGGCCATGAAGCAGGGCGTGCCCATCGCCGACGTCTACGCGGCGCTGCAGGCCTTCCTGGGCGGCTCCTACGTGAACGACTTCACCCGCTTCGGGCGCCAGTGGCGCGTCTACGTGCAGGCCGAGCCGGAGTACCGGCGCAAGGCCGAGGATCTGCGCTCCTTCTACGTCCGCGCCGGCAACGGCCAGATGGTGCCGCTCTCCTCCTTCGTGACCGTGCGCGAGACCTCCGGCCCCGAGTACACGGTGCGCTTCAACCTCTTCCGCTCGGCCGAGATCATCGGCGCCCCGGCGCCCGGCTACAGCTCGGGCCAGGCGCTCGACGCCCTCGAGGACGTGGCCGCGAAGACCCTGGCCCCCGGCATGGGCTACGCCTGGAACTCGCTCTCCTACCAGGAGAAGACCGCGGCCGGCGGCACCGCCAAGGTGCTCGGGCTCTCGCTGGTGTTCGTGTTCCTCATCCTGGCGGCGCTCTACGAGAGCTGGTCGCTCCCGTTCAGCGTCCTCCTCAGCACCCCCATCGCCGTGCTCGGCGCCTACCTCGGCATCCTCTCCCGCCACTTCGACAACAACGTCTACGCCCAGATCGGCCTGGTGATGCTGGTCGGGCTCACCGCCAAGAACGCCATCCTCATCGTCGAGTTCGCCAAGGCGGAGCTCGAGAAGGGGCGGCCGCTGGTGCAGGCGGCGCTCGAGGGGGCGAAGCTCAGGCTCCGCCCCATCCTCATGACCTCCTTCGCCTTCATCTTCGGCTGCATCCCGCTCTGGGTGGCCGACGGCGCCGGCGCGGCCGCGCGGCAGGTGATGGGGACGGTGGTGGTCTCGGGCATGCTGGCGGCGACGCTGTTCGGCGTCTTCTTCATCCCCTCGCTCTTCGTCTTCGTGGAGCGGCTCGCCGGCGGCCACCACCGGCCCGCGCCGGCCGCGGCCGGCAACGACGTGGCGCCCGAGCGGGAGGACGCGGAGCGCGCCTCGTGAGCGGGCCGGGGCGGATCCTGGTCGCGACCGACCTCTCGCCCTCCGCGGCGCCGGCCTTCGAGCAGGCCCTCGCGCTGGCGCGCGGCTTCGAGGCGAAGCTCCTCGTGGCCCACGCCTACCAGGACCACCACCTCCCCCGCGCGGGCTTCGCCACCCCGGAGAGCTGGGAGGAGTGGGACCGCGGCTACCGCGAGGAGGCCCGGCGCGCCCTCGCGCCCCTGGTCCAGCGGGCCTGGGAAGAGGGGCTCGAGGCCGAGGCGGTCCTGCTCACCGGCTTCCCCGACGAGGCGATCGTCGAGGCGGCGCGCCGCCTCGAGGCCGACCTGGTGGTCGTCGGCACCCACGGCCGGCGCGGCGCGGCCCACTTCCTGCTCGGCAGCGTGGCGGCGCGGGTGGTCGCGACCGCGCCGTGCCCGGTGCTGGTCGCGCGCCCGGCCGCGCCGCCGGCCGCCTGAGTCGGACCGTTCCGGCCGACCGCCGGCCGCGCGGACGAGGCCGGCGCTCCGCCCGCCGAGAGCCGCCCTTGCAACTTTGCGCCGCCTCTGGAATGACGGGCGCGCATGCGGCCGTCCGCCACCCGACAGCTCGCGCCCTACGCGCTGGCCGCGACCTTCCTCCTCGCCGGCTGGCTCAACCTCGCGCGCGGGGCGGCGCACCCGGGCGTCTCCTACCGCCCGTGGGCCTTCGCGCACCAGAGCTACTCGGACCTGCTCGCCATGGGCGGCGACCGCTACTTCAACGGCGGCCGCCCGCTGCCCTACCTCGAGGACCGGATCGAGTACCCGGTCCTCCTCGGCCTCGCCCTGTGGCTCCCCTCCTTCGCGCCCGGGGGCCCGCTCGGCTACTTCACGGCCGGCTACCTGCTGCTCGCGGCCTGCTGCCTGGGGACGATCTGGCTGCTGCGGCGCCTGCCCGGGGCCGACGCCTGGTGGCTCGCCGCCTCCCCGGCGCTGGCCTGGTACGCCGGGCTGAACTGGGACCTCCTCCCCATCCTCCTCACCGTGGGCGCGCTGGCCGCCCTGGCGCGCGGGAGGCCTGGGCTCGCGGGGGCGCTCTGCGCGCTCGGCGTCTCCGCCAAGCTCTACCCGGTGGCGCTCCTCCCCGGCGCGGCCGGCCTGCTCTGGCGCCGGCCCCGCGACCTGGCGCGCTTCGGCGGGGCGCTCGCGGCGGTGCTGCTGGCCGTGAACCTGCCGGTGGCGCTGGCCGCGCCCGCGAACTTCGCCTGGTTCTTCCGGTTCAACGGGCAGCGCGGGGCCGAGAACTCGATCTGGGAGGCGCTGCCGTTCGCGCTCTCGCCGGCCGCGCTCAACCGGATCACCGCGGCGGCGCTGCTGGCGGTCGCCGCGTTCGCGGGGCTGGCGGCGTGGCGCGCCGGGGGGGCCCCCTCCCCGGCCCTCCCCCGCCGCGCGGGAGAGGGAGAGCTTCCCGGCGACGCCGGTGGCCTCCCCTCCCCGGACCTCACCGAGCGGCGGGGAGGGAGCGGCCTCGCGCGGGCGATGGCGCCCGGCGGCCGAGGACTCCTGGCGGTCCGGCTCGGCGCCGGGCTGGTGCTCGTCACCTGGGTCGCGGCGAACAAGGTCTGGAGCCCGCAGTACGCGCTCTACGCGCTCCTCGCCGGCGCGCTCGCGGCCGCGCCCCGCGCCTGGATGGGCGCCCTCTCGGCGATGGCCATCCTCGACTACTGGCTCGCCTTCGAGTACCGCGCGCGCCTCCTCGATCCCTGGTTCCGCGATCACGCGGTCTCCCCCGGCGAGTGGGCCCGCACCGCCCTCCTCGCCGCCTTCGCCGTCTGGCTCGCCCGCGCGCTCTGGCGCGCCGCCGGCGCGCCCCCCTCCTCGCCGGAGCCCGCCCCGTGAACCCGCCGCGCCCGAAGCGCCTCCTCACCTGGCCCGTGGCGTTCCTGCTCGTGCCCGCGCTGGTGCTCGCCGTCCACTGGCGCGCCGCGGCCCCCGGGCAGACCTTCGTCAACTTCGACCTGCCCGCCTTCTTCATCCAGATGCGCGACGCGCTCCAGCAGTCGCTCCGGCGCGGCGAGCTCCCCCTCTGGCAGCGCGGCATCTTCCTCGGCTTCCCCCTCTTCGCCGACCCGCAGGTGGCCGCCTTCGAGCCGACGGTCTGGCTCACCCTCGGCCTCGACCCGGCCCGCTCGCTCACCGTCGGGACCCTGATCCACCTCGTCGTCGCCGGCTGGGGCGCGCTCTACTGGGCGAAGCGCCGCGGGCTGGGGGCCTCGGAGGGGCTCCTGGCGGCGATCGTCTTCGCGCTCGGGGGCAAGGTCACGGTCCACCTGCTGCACTGGAACTTCCCCGCGTCGCTCTGCTGGTGGCCGTTCCTGCTCGGCGGGATCGACGGCTTCGTGCGCGAGGGGCGCGGGCGCCACCTGGCCGTCACCGCGGTGGCCGGCTGCCTCTCCTGGCTCGGCGGCGCGCCGCAGATGGGCTACTTCGGGACCGTGCTCGCCGGCCTCTACGCGCTCGTGCACGCGCCGGTGCTCTGGAGGCGCCGCCCCGTCGACGCGCTCCTGGCGCTCGCCGCGGCGCCGCTCGGCTTCCTGCTCGCCGCCCCCTCCGTGCTCCCGGTCTCGGAGCTGGCCGCGCTCGGGCCCCGCGGCGCCGGGGTGAGCTACGCGTTCGCCACCTCCTGGAACTGGAAGTCGTGGACCGATCTCTCCGCCCTGGTGGTCCCGCGCGCCTACGGGATGGGCTGGGGCTACCGCGGCCCGCTCAACGCCTGGGAGAACATCGGCTACCTGGGCGTGTTCGCGCTCGCGCTCGCCTGCGCCGCGCCGCTCCGCAAGCGCGGGAACGCGGTCCTGGCCGCGGTGGCGGCGCTCGGCATCGCGCTCGGGTTCGGCGAGCGCGCCCCCCTCGGCCTGCACTGGCTGCTCTACAAGTACCTCCCCGGCTTCGGCAGCTTCCGCAACCCCACCCGGCTCGCGCTGGTGAGCTCCCTCTGCGTGGCGATGCTGGCGGCGGAGGGGCTGGCCGCGCTGCGCGCCTCCCGCCGCCGCGTGCCGCGGGTCGCGGCGGCGCTGGCCCTGCTCGAGTGCGGCGCCCTCTTCTTCCTCTTCTTCGTGCCGGGCTTCCGGCCGGCGGAGCTGGCGCAGTCGGCCGCGATCACCGGCGCGGTCACCGCCGGCGGGTTCGCCTTCCTCTGGCTCTCGCGGCGAGGAGTGGCGCTCGGCCTGGCCGCCGCCAGCATCGCCCTCCTCGACTCGAGCCTCAACTTCCGCGACGCCAACCCCATCGGCGCGGTCTCGGCCCAGCGGCCGCGGCTCGACGCGTTCCAGCCGCTCGTGCCGGCGCCGCCCGCTCCGCGCCGGGTCGCGGTGATCACGCGGGACGGGTTCGGCCTCGCCAACGACGTCATCCGGCACGACTGGGAGGGCGTGAGCGGCTGGGGGCCGACGACGATCGGCCGGGTGCGGGCGCTGCTCGAGGCCACCCGGGACGGCGCGCTCGGCGGCGTCAACCAGGTGGACCGGGACACGCTCTGGCCACGCCCGGACCCGACCTCGCCCCTGTGGCCGCTGCTCGATTGTCCGCTGGTCGTCTCCGACGAGCGGCCGAAGCTCCCGCCGATCGGGCCGGGCGTGAAGGTCGAGGACCGGCAGCTCGTGCCCTACCGCGCCCCGGCGCTGCCGCGCGTCTTCTGGTCCGGCGCCCACGTCGTCGCGGCGGACGAGGCGGTGGCGAAGCCGCTGCTCCGCGCGGCGCGGGGCGACGAGGTGGTGGTCCCGTCGCAGGACCCGCGGCTCCCGCCCTCCGGCCCGCCGGCCGGTCCGGTCGCCGCGTCGGCGGTGCGGGTCCAGGGGCCGCGGGTCGAGGCGGAGCTCGACGCGCCGCGCGACGGGCTCGCCGTGGTCCTCGACCCCTGGTTCCCCGGCTGGAGCGCCACCGTGGACGGCCAGCCCGCCCCCCTGGTGCGGGCCGACTACGCCTTCCTGGCGGTGCCGGTGAAGGCCGGCCACCACGCGCTCCGGCTCCGGTACCGGCCGCGGCTGCTCTGGCCGGGCGTGGCGCTCTCGGCCGCCACCGCGCTCGCCCTCGCCGCCGCGCTCGGCTGGCGGCGGCGCCACCCCGTCCCGAAGATCGCCGGCGGCGCGGCGCCCAAGGTCGCGGCGGCGTGAGGCTCGGGACGCTCGCGCTCGAGCGGCTCCTGCTGGCGCTGCTCCTGGCCCTCGCGGCCGCGCCGCTCTTCCTGCCCACCCTGGGGCTCCTCGACTTCCCCGAGCACCTGCTCCAGCTCACGCTGGCGCGTCACCTCGGCGAGCCCCGCTTCGGCGGCGGCGCGCTCTACGGCCGCCACCTGCTCTCGCCGTACGGGGGGATGGTGCTCCTCGGCGCGCCCCTCGCGGCGGTGCTCGGCGAGGAGCGCGCCCTGCGCCTCCTCTGCTTCGCCGGGGTGGCGGGCTTCGCCCTGGCCGCGCGCCGGCTGCTGGGCGTGCTCGGGCGGGACCGCGGCCTCTCGCTGGCGGCGGTGCCGCTCGGCTGGAGCTGGGTCGCCTGGATGGGGTTCGTCCCGTTCCAGCTCTCGCTGCCCGCGGTGCTCCTCTGCGCCGCCGCCGCCTGGGAGCTGGCGCTCCGCCCCGCGGTGGGGATCCCGGCGCTCCTGCCGCTGGCCGCGCTCGCGCTCCTCGCCTTCGGCCTCCACCCGTTCGCGCTGCCGCTGGCCGGGCTGGCCGCGGTGCTGCTCCCGCTCGCCGCCGGCCGGCCTCGCCGCTCGCTCTGGGCGGCGCTGGCCCTCGGCGCCGCCGCGGTCGCGGCGCTCGCCTGGTTCGCCTGCCGCCCGCGGACGCCGCACCCCGAGCCGCTCCCGCTCTTCTGGTGGACCGCCGCCTCGCGCTTCGAGTGGTTCTGCGCCTACCTGAACGGCCTCGGCCCGGCGGAGCTCCGGCCCCGGCTGTTCGCGGCGGCGCTCCTCCTGCTGCTCGTCGCGACCGCCCTCTCGAGCCGCTACGAGGGCGAGCGCCGCGGCCGGCGCGCCTGCGCCCTCCTCGCCGGCGCCCTGTTCCTGGCCATGTTCGCGGTGCCGCAGCAGGCGCTCGACGCCTGGGGGCTGCCCGGCCGCCTCCCTCCCCTGGTGGCGGTCTTCGCGCTCGGCGTCTCGCGCCTGCCGCGCCGGCCTGGGCGGCGCGCCGTCGCCCTCGGGGCGCTGGCGCTCGTCTGCGCCGCGGACCTCGCCGGCGTCGGCGCGCAACTCGCCGCCTTCTCGCGCGAGGCCACCCCCGGCCGCCGGCTCGTCGAGGGGCTGCCGGCGGGGGCGGACGTGCAGGTCCTCTTCCGCCTCACCAGCCGCCACCTGCCGCAGTCCGTCTACCGCCACTTCGGCGCCTACCACGTGGCGCGCGCCGGGGGCTCCACCAGCGGCGGGTTCCTGGAGATGCCGCACCAGCCGGTGCGGCTGCGGCCGGGCCGCGCCCTCCCGCCGCCGGCGCTCTCGGAGTACGTGCTCCTGCAGGCCGAGGACGACACCTGCCCCGTGCCGCCGCCGCTCGCCGGCGACCTCGTCGGCGCGGCGGCGCCGCTGTGGCTGTTCCGCGGCCGGCTCTCGGCCGAAGGATGGCGGCTGGTGCTGGACGGCGGGGCGCCGCGCGGGCGTTGCCGGTTCTCGGCGCTGCTCGGCGCGCCCTCGGTCTGGTGCGAGGAGGAGGGGAGCGGCGACTGGGAGCCGCCCTTTTCGCCGTGGCAGGGCCCGATGACGCCCGGGGTCCGCACGGCGGCGGCCGGGTTCCCGGATTCCGCGGTCGGGCTGCTCTAGGGAAGAGGAAAGGTCCGGGCGACCGCGCTGGCCGAAGCGAGCGCGGTCCCCCCCTGCACCCGGACTCCACGGATGAATGCGAAGAGGATGCCAGCGCGCGCGCCGGCCGTTTCCGGTCGCCCCGGCGCCAAGGGAAGAGCGGAATACCGCCGTCCCGAGCCCCCGGCGCGGCATTTCCTGCGCGCGGCGGCGACCGTGGCGCGCACCTTTCGCGACAACCGACCCTGCGTGAAATGACGCAGGGTCGGGCAAGGAGACGCGATCGCGGGGAGCCCCGGCAGGCGAGCGGGCGCTCGCCTCGGTCCGAGCCCTCGCCGCCGGTCCAGGCGCGGACGAGGGCGCGAGCCGCGCCCGCCCTCGCTAGTAGCGGTAGTGCTCCGGCTTGAACGGGCCCTTCGGCGCGACGCCGATGTACTCGGCCTGCCGCTTGGTGAGCTTGGTGAGCGTGGCGCCGATCTGGTCGAGGTGCAGCCGGGCCACCTTCTCGTCGAGGTGCTTCGGGAGCACGTAGACCTTCTGCTCGTAGCGGTCGCGGTGCTGGGCGAGCTCGATCTGCGCCAGGGTCTGGTTGGTGAAGCTGTTGGACATCACGAAGCTCGGGTGCCCGGTGGCGCAGCCGAGGTTGAGCAGCCGCCCCTCCGCCAGGATGAGCACCCGGTGGCCGTCCGGGAAGGTCCACTGGTCGTACTGGGGCTTGATGTTGACCCGCTTCACGCCCGGGAACTTCTTCAGGCCGGCCATGTCGATCTCGTTGTCGAAGTGGCCGATGTTCCCGACGATGGCGCAGTCCTTCATCTTCCTCATGTGCTCGACGGTGATGATGTCCAGGTTGCCGGTGGCGGTGACGAAGAGGTCGGCCTCCTTCACCACGTCCTCGAGCCGGACCACCTGGTAGCCCTCCATGGCGGCCTGCAGCGCGCAGATGGGATCGACCTCGGTCACGAGCACGCGGCAGCCCTGGCCGCGCAGCGACTGGGCGCAGCCCTTGCCCACGTCGCCGTAGCCGCAGACCACCGCCGTCTTGCCGGCCAGCATCACGTCGGTCGCCCGCATGATCCCGTCCACCAGCGAGTGGCGGCAGCCGTAGAGGTTGTCGAACTTCGACTTGGTGACCGAGTCGTTGACGTTGATGGCCGGGAAGAGGAGCGTGCCGGCCTTCTGCATCTCGTAGAGCCGGTGCACGCCGGTGGTGGTCTCCTCGGTGACGCCCCGGCAGCCGGCCGCCACGCGCTCCCAGCGGCCGGGGTCGGCCTTGCGGATCCGGCCGAGGAGCTTCAGCACCACCGCGAACTCCTCGGAGTCGGCGGTCTTCGGGTCGGGCACCTTGCCGGCCCGCTCGTACTCGAGCCCCTTGTGCAGGAGCAGGGTGGCGTCGCCGCCGTCGTCCACGATCTGCGTCGGGCCCCGCCCGCCGCCGAAGTCGAGGGCGCGCTCGGTGCAGTCCCAGTACTCGTCGAGGGTCTCGCCCTTCCAGGCGAAGACCGGCACGCCGCGCGGGTCCTCGGGGGTGCCGCCGCGCCCGACGGCGATGGCCGCCGCGGCGTGGTCCTGGGTCGAGAAGATGTTGCAGGAGCACCAGCGGACCGAGGCGCCCAGGTCGACCAGGGTCTCGATGAGCACCGCGGTCTGGATGGTCATGTGCAGCGAGCCGGTGATGCGCTGGCCGGCGAGCGGCTGCTTCGCCGCGTACTCGGCGCGCACCGCCATCAGGCCGGGCATCTCCTTCTCGGCCAGCTCGATCTCCTTGCGGCCCCACTCGGCGAGCGAGAGGTCCTTCACCTGGAACTCGATGCGGGGCGCGACCTTGCGGGTGCGGGCGGTGCTCACGGCCATGGCTGCTCTCCTTGTGGGCTCGACCGATTAACCCGGCGCCCGGGGCGCGTCAACCGGCTGTCCGTCTCCGGGGCCGCGGGGCCGCCCCTCCCCGGCCCAGGCGGCGGGGAGGAGCAGGCGCCCGGGCGGCGCGCCTCAGTAATCCTTCGACCAGATGAGGCTGGCCGCGCCCGAGTTGGCGTCGCCGTACGAGGACTCGAAGGTCCAGCGCGGGGTGATCTGGTACTCCACCCGCACCTCGTTCTGGTTCGCGTACTGTTCCAGCGAGGCGTTGAAGTTGCGGGTGTAGCCCACGTAGATCTTGTCGGTCACGTACTTGCCGGCGCGCAGCTGCGAGCTGTCGAGCGACACCGAGTCGATGGGCAGCTTGTCCGCCAGCACCTCCTTGAAGGCGAGGGTGGCGGCCGCGCCCAGCGCCGCGCGCCCGGCCTCGTCGCCGGTGAGGGTGCCCACCCCGCCCGTCCCGGCCTTGAGCTCGGTGCGGCCGGTGGCGATGAGGAGCGCGATCTGCGACTCGTCCATGACGGGGTCGCTGCTGAGGGCGATCTTCGGCTTCTGGGTGGTGCCGGTGACCCGCACGGTGACCTTGGCGGTCTGGCTCTGCCAGAGGGCGGCCACGTCGAGCGCGGCCACGTCGGGGGACTCGCCGGTGAAGGTGATCTTGCCGCGCTGGATGTTGAACACCCGGCCGCCGATGGGCTCGACGAACCCGCGGACGGTCTCGAAGCTGCCGGTGGCGGTGAGATCGCGCCGGTACTCGAAGCGCGTGTCCCCCTTGAACTCGAGGTCGAGGCGCGGGTTGTCGCTCTTCACGAAGAGGTGGTTCGGGACGAGCAGGCGGACGACGGCGCGGAAGGGCTGGCGGTCCGTCGGGCCGCCCTGGGCCGGGGCCGCCGCGGCGGGCCGCTTCCCCGCGCCGCCCACCACGATGTCCGTGCGGTCGGCGAGCGGCTGCAGCTTGCGCGGGGTCCGCTTGGGCAGCCGCACCGTCGCCTGGGGGACGGTCACCTCGGCCTCGAGCCCGCTCGCCGACCAGGTCCCGCTGCCGTTCGCGTCCAGGTCCATCGTGGCGAGGTCCTGGCCGGCGCTCGCCAGGGTGAGCCCGCTCATCTTGAGGGTGAGGGTGACGTCGGCCGGCGATCCCTTCCGCGCCAGCCCCACCGCCTCGGCCGTCAGCACCACCTTCCCGCCGCCGCGCCAGGCCTCGAGCCGGGCCAGCCGGAACAGGTCCTCCGAGAGCGAGGCGTCGGCCGTGATCCGGTTCCACTCGCCCAGCTCGACCACCGCGATCTGCCCGTCCACCACCCGCAAGGTCCCGAGCGGCCGCAGCCGGCCGAGCGGGCCGCGCGCCACCAGGTCGGCCCCGAGCTTGCCGCCGCCGGACCGGATCAGCTCCGGCGCCACCGCCGGCAGGAAGCCCAGGTCGAGCCGGTCGGCCACCAGGCTGGCCTGCGCCGGCGCGTCCCGCCACTCACGCCGGCGCAGCGCCGGCAGCGCCAGGTCGGCGTCGGCGGCGAGCTTCGCCGAGAGGGTGCCTCCCTGCGCGGCGCGCAGGTCGAGGGCGGCGGTGGCGCGGCGCCCGGCGTAGTCGGCCGCCACCGCCAGCTCGCCGAGCGGGTGGCCCTTCACGGCCAGCGCCCGCCCGTGCAGCCGGAGCGTCGCCCGCGGCGCGGCCAGGCTCCCCTCGACCAGCGCGTGCCCCTCGAGCTCGCCGGCGATGGGCGCCCCGGCGCGCGCCCGCGCGAGGTCGCCGCGGGGGATGGTCAGCTCCACCCGCAGCGGCGCCTCCTCCCGCGCCCGCTCCTCGCCGAGCCGCTCCGGCGGGAGATCCAGCGCGAGCGCGAGCCGCGCCACCTCGGCGCCGGCCAGCGCGGCGCGGGCGTCGCCCTCGAGCCGCTCGTCGGCCGCGACCAGGCGCGCCGAGAGGTCCGCCCCCTCGTACCCGTCCCAGCGCCCCCCGCCCACGGCCACCTCCACCGTCCCTCGCGGCGCGGCGACGGTGCCCGCCAGGACCACCGTCCCGTCGAGCCGGCCGGCGAGGTTCGGCGGCGCGCCCCCCTTGCCGGCGAGGAGGCCGAGGTCGTACCCGGGGACGCGGGCGGCCAGGTGGAAGTGGGCCTGCCGCAGCCGCCGGACCTCCTCCACCGGCGCGCGGAGCAGCGCGCCGAGCCGCGCCGGCACGGAGCCCTCCGCCTCGAGGAGCCGCGCCCCGAGGAGGTCGGCGGCGAGCGAGAGCGACAGGGTCGAGCCGCTCCCCTCCAGCCCGGCCTGCGCCGAGGCCGGGCCCCACTCTCCGTGGCGCAGTCCGTCGAGCCGCAGGGTCGCCGCGAGCTGGGGCGCCCCGACGGTCCCGGACAGCTCGGCGTCGAAGGCGGCGACGCCCTCGGCCTCGGGCTCCCGGCCCGCGAGCCGGAAGGCGGTGGCGAGCGGCAGCGCGGCGAGCCGCACGCGCGCCGAGACTGGCGCCGCGCCGCGGTCCCGGGCGGGCTCCACCGGCGCGCTGACGGAGCCGCTCAGGGTGGCCCCGCTCGCCTCGGACAGCTCGAGCGACACGTCGGCGCGGCGGTCCGCGCCGTCGTAGCGCGCCTCGGCGTGGGCGCGGACCCCCTCGAGCGTGCGCAGCCGGCCGCCCTCGAGGGCGAGCTGGAGCTCGGCCCGGGGCGCCTCGGCGGGGCCGCGCGCGGTGACCGTCCCCGAGAGCCGGCCGGCTAGGTTCGTCCCCGGCGGCAGGAGCTTCGGCGGGATGCCGCCCAGGTCGAGCCGCTCGAGGGCGAGGCGCACGTCGAGCTCCTTCGAGCCGGGCCGCGCCTCCGGGGCCTTCGCGCGGCCGGGCCCG
>JAJXVM010000004.1 GCA_021782135.1 Myxococcales bacterium
GACGGGGAGAGGTGCGAGCGGAACAGGATCGCCTCCGCGCAGCGCCAGCGCTCGGGCGCGAGCGGTCCCGCGCGCGCCAGCGCCGGGGCGAGGGCGCGGCTCCCCCGAGGATCCCGGGCGCGGCCGAGCGTGAGGTGGGGCGAGAAGGGGCGCGCCTCCGGCGGATGTCCCAGCGGCTCGAAGCGCTGCTCGAGCCCCCGCACCAGCGCGCGCAGCGGCTCGAGGTCCCCCGCCACTCCGGCCCAGAGCACCCGCGGCCGGGCGGGGGTCGGGAAGGCCCCGGCGCCGGACAGGCGAAGCTCGAGCGGGGACGCGTCGGCGGCCGCCCGCGCCAGCGCCGCCTCGATCGCGGCGCGCCGCTCCTCCGGCACCCAGCCCAGGAACCGCAGCGTGAGGTGGACGCTCGCCGGATCGACCCACTTCACCTCGCGGGCCGCCGCGCCGGCCGCCCGCCTCAGCGCGGCCTGAAAGTCCCGCAGGGCCGCGCGGACCGGGTCGGCGAGATCGAGGGCCACGAAGAGGCGGAGCTGCTGCATCGGAGCACCTGCCCGCGCGCCTCGCGCCCCTCACTCCACCGTGACGCTCTTGGCGAGGTTCCGCGGCTGGTCCACGTCGGTCCCCTTGAGGTCGGCCACGTGGTAGGCGAGGAACTGCAGCGGCAGGATCGAGAGCAGCGGGGAGAGCAGCGGCGGGGCCTCGGGGACGGTGAGCGCCACCTGCGCCAGGCTGGCGGCGTAGACGTCTCCCTCGGAGACCACCGCGTAGACCAGCCCCCCGCGGGCGCGCACCTCCTCCATGTTGCCGAGCGTCTTCTCGTAGACCGGCTCGCGGGTGGCGAGCACCACCACCGGCAGGTTCTCGTCGACGAGGGCGATGGGGCCGTGCTTCATCTCGCCGGCCGCGTAGCCCTCGGCGTGGATGTACGAGATCTCCTTCAGCTTGAGCGCCCCCTCGAGCGCCACCGGGTACTGGCTGCCGCGGCCGAGGAAGAGCACGTCGCGCGCCTGGGCGCAGCGCTTCGCGACCGGGATGAGCGAGGGCTCCTGGCGGACCACCTGCTCCATCCACTGCGGCACCTGCCGCAGCGCCGCGAGGTGCGTCCGCGCCGCCTCGGGCGCGAGCGCGCCGCGCAGGCGCCCCAGCTTCACGGCCAGCAGGAACAGGCAGGCGAGCTGGGTGGTGAAGGCCTTGGTGGAGGCGACGCCGATCTCCGGCCCGGCCCGGGTGTAGAGGGTGCCGTCGCACTCGCGCGGGATGGCCGAGCCGACCACGTTGCAGATGGAGATGGCCCGGGCGCCGCGCCGCTTCGCCTCCTTCACCGCCGCGAGCGTGTCGGCGGTCTCGCCCGACTGCGAGATGGCGAGGCAGAGGGTCCTCTCGTCCACGATGGGGTCGCGGTAGCGGAACTCGGAGGCGAGCTCCACCTCCACCGGCAGCCGCGCCAGCGACTCGAGCATGTACCGGCCGCAGAGCCCCGCGTGCCAGCTCGTCCCGCAGGCCACGATCACCACCCGCGACAGGTTCCTGGCCTGCTCGCTCGAGAGCTCGATCCCGTCGAGGACCACGTCGCCCTCCTCGAGGAGGGTGCGGCCGCGGATGGTGTCCACGAGCGCGCGCGGCTGCTCGTGGATCTCCTTGTGCATGAAGTGCTTGTGGCCCTCCTTCTCGGCCGCCACGGCGCTCCACTCGATGCGGCGCGGCGGCCGGTCCACCGGCGCGCCGTCGCGGTCCTCGATGACCACGCTCTCCGGGGTGAGGAGGGCGAGCTCGCCCTCCTCGAGGTAGACCACGTCCCGGGTGTGCTCGAGGATCGCCGGCACGTCGGAGGCGAGGAAGTTCTCGCCCTGCCCGAAGCCCACCACCAGCGGGCTGGCGTTCTTGGCGGCCACGATCTGGTTGGGGAAGCGGTCGGAGATGACCGCCACCGCGTAGGTGCCCTGCACCTGCGCCAGCGCGGCGCGCACCGCCTGGACGAGGTTGCGCCGCCCGTCCTCGAGCGCCTCGGCGATGAGGTGGGCGAAGATCTCGGTGTCGGTCTCGGAGGCGAAGCGGTGGCCGCGCGTCTGGAGCGCCGAGCGCAGCGCCAGGTGGTTCTCGATGATGCCGTTGTGGACCACCGCCACCCCGCCGTAGCGGTGCGGGTGGGCGTTCTCGTCCGAGGGGCGGCCGTGGGTGGCCCAGCGGGTGTGGCCGATGCCGGTGCACCCGGCGAGCGGGTGCTCCTTCAGCACGCCCACCAGGTTGGCGAGCTTGCCCTTGGCCCGCGCCACCTCCAGCCCCGAGGCGCCCACCACCGCCACCCCGGCCGAGTCGTAGCCGCGGTACTCGAGCTTCTTGAGCCCCGAGACGACGATCTCGACGCACTGCCGGGGGCCGACGTAACCGACGATTCCGCACATGCGGCAAATGTATAGCAGCCCTCCGGCCGCCGGACGACCCTCGGGCCGGGGGGGCGCCTGCCGAGGCGCGGAGCCCCGGCGGACGTCCCCGCCGCGCTCGCGTCAGGCCCGCTTCTTCGCCGGCGCCCGGCGCGAGGCCTCGAGCCGGTCCACCCAGCCCTCCTTGTTCACCTGCCGCGCCCGCCCGAGCGCCAGCGCGCCCGGCGGCACGTCGTCGGTGAGCGTCGAGCCGGCCGCGATGTAGGCCCGCTCGCCGATCTCGATGGGCGCGACCAGGATCGAGTCGCTCCCCACGAAGACCCCGTCGCCGATCACGGTGGGGTTCTTCTTCTCGCCGTCGTAGTTGCAGGTGACGGTGCCGCAGCCGACGTTCACCCCCGCGCCGATGGTGGCGTCGCCGAGGTAGGTGAGGTGGTTCGCCTTCGACCCCTTGCCGAGCCGGGTCTTCTTGAGCTCGACGAAGTTGCCCACGTGCGCCTCCTCGCCGACGTCGGCGCCCGGCCGCAGCCGCGCGAACGGGCCCACGACGGCGCCGGCGCGGATCTCGGCCTGCTCGGTGACGCAGTACGGCTTGATGGTCACGCCGTCCCCCACCACCGTGTCGGTGAGCACCGAGCCCTGGCCGATGACGCAGCCCCGGCCGACGCGCGTCGCCCCGCGGAGCCGCACGCCGGTCTCGACGACCGTGTCGGGGCCGACCTCCACCCCCTCGTCGCAGAGGAAGCGCTCCGGATCCTCCAGGGTGACCCCGCCGCGCATGAGCCGCTGCGCCAGCCGGCGGGTCAGGGCGCGCCCGGCGAGCGAGAGCTCCTCCTGGTCGTTCACCCCCGCCGCCTCCACCGGCGAGACCCGCGCGGCGACCGCCCCCGGCCCCTCGGCCGCGAGCGCGACGAGGTCGGTCAGGTAGAACTCGCCCTGGGCGTTCTTCTGCCCCACCTTGGCGAGCGTCTTCCAGAGGAAGGCGGCGTCGGCGCAATAGAGCCCGGCGTTCACCTCCTGGATGCGCCGCTCCTCCGGCGTGGCGTCCTTCTCCTCGACGATGAGCGCCAGCTTGCCGTCGTGGCTGTGGACCACCCGGCCGTAGCCGGTCGGGTTCTCGAGGGTCATGGTGGCGAAGGCGAGCCCGGCCTTCGCCTTGCGGCGCGCCTCCACCACCGAGGCGAGCGTCTCCTCGGTGAGGAGCGGGGTGTCCCCGGAGCAGATGAGCACCGAGCCCTCGAAGCCGCGCAGCGCCTTGCGCGCGGAGAGCACGGCGTGCGCCGTCCCGAGCTGCTGCTCCTGCGCCGCGAAGCGCAGCGGCGCCTCCGGAAGCGCGGCTCCCAGCGCCGCCTGGACCTCCTCGGCCTGGTGGCCGACCACCACCACCACCGGGTCGGCGCCGAGCGCCAGGGCGCGCCGCACCGGGTAGTAGGCGAGCGGCCGGCCGCAGATGCCGTGGAGCACCTTGGCCCGGGACGACTTCATGCGAGTGCCCTTGCCGGCGGCGAGGACGATGGCGGCGAGCGGTTCGGAGCGCTTGCGAGCGGAAGGACGGGGCATGGCCGAGAGGCTAGGGTGGGGGGAGGGTGGGGATCAAGCGCCGTGAACGGGGTCGATGGAGCCCCCCCGCTTGCTCCGCCTGCCGGCCCCGGTCCCGGGCGCGCCCACCCCGGCGTGTCGAGGAGCGAGCCCGGGGAGCCCGGCCCCTGCCTCACGGTCCCGGTCGGGTGCCATGTATAGTCCGCCGGTGCCGACCGCCCGGAGTCGCCCCGCCGTCGAGGAGCCTGTCGCTCGGGGCGCGGGCGCGGTCCGCCCCGGGCTGCTCGCCGCGTCCGGACTCGCCGCGCTGGTGGTGCTCGCCTACCACCGCGTCCTGTTCCTCGGCGAGACCCTGGTCGCCAGCGACGCCCTGACCTTCACCCTCCCTTCCCGCGCGTTCCTGGGGGGATCGCTCCGCGCCGGCCGCTTCCCCCAGTGGGCGGACTGGATCGCGTTCGGCTCCCCCTTCGCGGCGAACCCCATCCACGGAGTGACCTACCCGCCGCTCTGGCTCACCGGCGCGCTCCCGCCGCTGCTGGCCTCCGACCTGGTGAACGTCGCGCACCTGCTCGTGGCGGCGGTCGGCGCGTCGCTCTTCGCGTCCCGGCTCGGCGCCGGGGCGCTGGGGTGCTTCGCGGCCGGAGCCCTGTACGCGATCGGCGGCTACGCCGTGACGGTCGTGCCGAACGGGATGGCCATCGCCCTCGCCTGGCTGCCCTGGATCGCCTGGGCGGCCGATCGGCTCGCCGCCGATCCCGGGCCGCGGGTGGCCCCGCGCGTGGTCGGGCTCGCCATGGCGATCGCGCTGCAGGCGATGGCCGGGGAGCCGGGGCAGCTCGCCACCGCCGGCCTGGTGGCGGCCCTGGTGACGCTGGTCCGGGCCGAACGTCCGGGCCGGGCGATGGGGCGGCTGGCGCTGGCCGGCGCCGTGGCGGTGCCGCTCTCGGCCGCGGTGCTGCTGCCGGGCTGGGGCCTGCTCGGCTGGAGCGACCGGGCCACCGGCATGGGCGACCTCGCGCCCTCCGTCTGGGCGCTGCACCCGCTCCGGCTGGCGGAGCTGGTCTGGCCCGAGGTCCTGGGCGCGCGGAACGTGCCGTTCCTCGACCTGGGGCGGCTCCTCGCGAGCACCTCCCACGGCGCCGTCTCGAGCGCGTCCTGGTCGCGGAGCCTGTTCCTCGGCGCGCCCGCGCTGCTGCTCGCCGCCCGCGCGGGCCTCGCCGGCCGCCGCGAGCGCTGGCTGCTCCTCGGCTCGCTGCTCTTCGTGCTCCTCGCGCTCGGGGGCGCGACCCCGGTCTACGCGGCCTTCCGCTGGCTGCCGCCGTTCTCGCTGGCGCGCTATCCGGAGAAGTACGTGGACGGCGCCCTCCTGATCTGGTCGGCGCTGGCCGGCGCGGGGCTGACGGGCGCGTTCCGCGAGGGCGCCGGGCGGCGCCCGCTGCTGCTCGTTGCCGCCGTCGCGAGCGGCGCCCTGGCGGCGCTGGTCGCCGCGGGCTGGCTGCTGCGAGGACCGCTCGTCGAGGCGCTGCGGGAGTCCGCCCGGGCGAGCCGCTTCCCCTACGAGGTGGAGCGCGCGGTGGCGGTCTCCCTCCGGAGCGGGCTGGTCGCCGCGGCCGCGGCCGCGCTCTTCGCGGTCGGGCTCGCCCTCCGCTCGCGCCGCGCCGGGGCCGCGGTGTCGGCCTTGGCTCTGGTGGGCGCGCTCCTCTGGCACTCCCAGGCCATGATCCGCAGCGCGCCGCGGGCCCCGCTCTCCGCGCCGCCCGGGATCCTGGGGCCGCTCGCGCGCGACCCGTTCGCGGACCCCGGCCCGCGCCCCCGGCTGGCGGTGCTGCGCGGCACCGAGCAGGCGCCCAAGGCGATGTACGAGTCGCCGGCCGCCTTCGCGAGCGTCCTGCACGAGCACCTGTTCAACGACGTGGCGGCGCGGTTCGGGCTGGACGTGGTGCCCGGGTTCGACAGCGTCTCGAGCGCGCCCTTCGGCCGGCTCCGCGCCCTGCTCGAAGAGGCGCGCGCGCCCATGACCGCCCCAGGCCTGGCGCGGCTCGCCGGCGTCGAGTGCGCGCTCGTCTTCGTCGGCGACGCCCCCGCCTCCGGGTTGCCGGTCCTGGCGCGGCGAGGCTACGTCGCGCTCCTGGCGGCGCCGGCCCGTCCCCGCGCCTTCGTCGCGCCGAGGTGGGCCTGGACGGCGCCCGAGGCGGCGCTCCGCCTCGACGAGGAGGCCCTCGCCGGCTCGGGCCCGCCCGACCCGGCCCTGGTTCACCTGGAGGGAGCGGGAACGGACGGCGCGGGGCCGGATCGGGCCGCCGAGCCGCTCGCGCCCTGCGAGATCCGGGCGCCCACGCCCGAGGAGGTCCACCTCCGCTGCGACTCGCGGCTCGGCGGGTACGCCGTCCTGCTCGACGCCCCCGCGCCCGGCTGGAGCGCGCGCGTGGACGGGACGCCGGCCCGGATCGAGGCCGCCGACGGCCTGTTCCGCGCGGTGCCGGTCGGGCCCGGGCCGCACGAGGTGACGTTCCGCTACCGGACGCCGGGGCTGCTGCTCGGGTCGGCGGTGGCCATCCCGAGCTGGCTCGCCTGCCTGGCGTTCGCCTTCGCGGCGGGGCGGCGCCGGTGGCCGGAGGCGCCTTGACGCGGCCGGTGGTCGATCGCCGACAATGCGCGCCGTGAGCGCCGCCGAGGGACCCTGGCGCCCGGCGCGTCACGCGGCGAGCCTGCTCTGCGTGACGCTCCTCGGGATCGCCTGCTACGCGAACTCCCTGCGGGGCCCGTTCGTCGCCGACGACGCCTCCTCCATCGTGGACAACGGCCTCCTCCACGACCTCGGCAACTACCTCGGCAGCTTGCGCGGCTACGAGGCCCTGCCCAACCGCTACCTCGCCTACCTCACCTTCGCGCTCAACTACCGCTGGGGCGGGCTCGAGGTCTTCGGCTACCACCTGGTGAACCTGGTCATCCACCTCGCGAACGCCGCGCTGGTGTACGCCCTGGTCTGGCTGGCCTTCGGGACGCCGCGCCTCGCCGGCTCGGCGCTGGTGCGCTCGCGGGGCTGGGTGGCGCTCCTGGCCGCGGCGCTCTTCGTCGCCCATCCGATCGAGACCGCCGCCGTCACCTACGTGGCGCAGCGGATCGCCTCCCTGGCGACCTTCTTCTACCTGCTCGCCGCGGTGCAGTACCTGGCGTGGCGATCGCGGCGCGCGGCCGGGGACCTGGGCGGCGCCGCCAGCGCGGCGCGCTCCCTGGCGCTCCTGCTCACCGTCCTCGCGGCGATGAAGACCAAGGAGATCGCCTTCACGCTGCCGCTGGCGCTGCTGCTGCTGGAGGTGAGCTTCTACGGGCGGCCCTCCGCGCGGACCGCCCTCCTCCTCGTCCCGCTGCTCGCCACCCTGGGCGTGATCCCGCTGACGCTGGTCGATCTCGGTCGCGGAGCGAGCATCGGCCAGGTCGAGCAGACGGTCCGGGCCGGAGGGCTCTCGCGCCTCGACTACCTCACGACCCAGTTCGCGGTGGTGGGGACCTACCTCCGCTTGCTGGTGCTCCCCATCGGGCAGAACCTCGACTGGGACTACCCGGTCTACCGCTCCCTGCTCGCCCCCGCGGTCGCGCTCGCCCTGGCGGTGCACCTCGCGCTGCTCGGGCTCGCGGCGTTCCTCTACCGGGGGGCCGCCCGGGGGCGGCTCGATCCGGCCTGGCGCCTCGTGGGCGCGGGCGTCCTGTGGTTCTTCCTCGCGCTGTCGGTCGAGTCGAGCCTGATCCCGATCGACGACGTGATCTTCGAGCACCGGGTCTACCTCCCGAGCGCCGGCCTGATGGCCGCCGCCGCGACCGCGCTCTGCCTCCTGGCGGCGCGCCTGCCGCGGCCGCGGGCCGCCGCGGTCGGGTTGGTGGCGCTCGTGCTGGCGCTCGCGGCGGGCACCGCGCTGCGGAACCGGGTGTGGGGGAGCGCGGTCTCTCTCTGGGCCGACGTCGTCGAGAAGTCGCCCCGGAAGCCGCGGGCCCACCTGAACCTCGGGAAGGCGCTCGACGAGGCGGGGGATCCCGCCGCCGCGGTGCCGGAGTACGTGGCCGCCCTGCGCCTCGATCCCGCGTCGCCCGACGCGGGCAACGACCTCGGCGTCGCCCTGTTCCACCTCGGCCGGTATGACGAGGCGATCGCCGAGCTTCGCTCGGTGGTCCGCCTGGCGCCCGGCTACGCCGACGCGCACCTCAACCTCGGCATGGCCTACGCGAGGAAGGGCTGGGCCGAGCAGGCCAACCAGGAGATGAGCCTCGGCATGCGACTGCAGCCGGGAGCGGCCGCGCCCTGATCGCCGCGTCCCGACGCGGCGTCACGTCTGGGTTGAGTCGGATGTCCGGAACCGGGATATGATGCGATCGTCGGCTTGGGAGAGCCGGCGTCGCGTCGCAACCAGTGGCGGGTTCCTCCAAGCTGCGCTGGTTGCGGCGCGAACCAGTACCTCTCCCTTCTGGTCTTCCGCGGCCTCTCGTCGCGGGCCGAGGCCGCTCGCGTCGGCGAGACGCCGGGCGGCAGGGCGAGCGTGCGCTCCGTTCAGCGCATGTCGTGCACCACCGCGCAGACCTGCATGGCCCGCAGCCCGTCCGGCTTGCACTCCGGCACCGGCTCGCAGATCGCGTGGCAATCGATCTCGCGGACCGCGCACTCGCGCCGCTGGGGGTTCTGGATCCCGCAGAAGGCGTGACACCCCGGGGCTTCGTAGATGAGCTTGTCGGCGTCCTGGAGCACGAAGGTCTCGTTCGGTCTCGCTCGCGCGACGTCGCTCCCGACGATGAGCACGATCGCGGCCAGCGTGACGATCTGCAGGATGGAACGGTACATGCGACCTCCGGAGCGGATGGGCTCACTCTAGCACCGATCCCCCGCGCCGGCCGGCCGGGCCCGCCCCGCCGGACCCGGTGCTATGCTCGGCGGAGATGCTCCTCGAGACGCTCACTTCCCTGCTCGCCGCCGCGGCGCTGGCCGCGGCTCCGTACAACCCGGGGACCGCCGCCAAGGGGGTCTGGATCTACGACCTCTCGGACAGCAGCGGCCCCGTGCCGTCCACCTGGGCTTCGCTGGCCTACGACACGAAGCACCACGAGCTCTACGTCACCGACCGCTCCGACGGGTCGGTCGGGGTGTTCAACGACGCGGGCATGGAGGTCTACCGGTTCGGGGCCGACGAGGAGTTGGGCACGATCGTCGACGTGGCGCCGCTCGAGGAGGGCGACCTGGCGGTGCTGGCGAGCCAGAAGGGACGGCCGGTGCTGTGGCGCTGCAACTTCCGCGGGGAGCGGAAGGCCCGCATCTCCATGGACAAACTGCCGCCCGAGTTCGCGAACGGCTTCTTCCCCGATCGAGCGGTGGCGCGGGGGAAGCGGCTCTACCTGGCCGAGCGCGGGGCCATGAAGGTCGCGGTCCTCGGGCTGGACGGCGCCGTCGAGGAGACGCACGACTTCTTCCACCAGCTCGAGCTCGACAAGCTGAAGAGCGCGCGGGGCGGCATTCCCGCGATGCAGGCCTTCAACGTGGACGAGGCCGGCAACATCCTCTTCACCGTGGCTCCGATGTTCCGGGCCTTCATCATCAGCCCCTCGGGGTCGGTCACCTCGTTCGGCGAGCGGGGCGGCTCGCCGGGCAGGTTCAACGTCGTCGGCGGGATCACCCGCGACTCCTCGGGCCGGCTGATCATCGGCGACGTGCTCCGGTGCGTGGTGATGGTCTTCACGCCGGACCTGGAGTTCCGGGGGGAGTTTGGGGGCCGCGGGTGGGGGCCGGGTGACCTGATCGCGCCCCTCGACGTCGCTTTCGGGAACGGGCTGGTCTTCGTCTCCCAGAGCGCACGGCGGGGCGTGAGCGTCTATCGCCTGACCGTCCAGGAGCCGACGGCGCCGCCCGCGGCCGCGCCCGCGCCGGCCGCGGCGCGCTGAAGCAGCCCGCTCAACTCCCAGGATCCTGTGAGTTTCCGGCCTCGGGGCCGGACGCGTGGCCGCGCCGTTTCGACGGCCGCTCGCCGGTGGTTGCGTGTCCCACCACCACCCACACCCAGCCACAACCACGGACCCGTGACTCGAGCTCTCGCATGGTGATCCAATCCGGTCACCCGTTTGGGGGCAACTGAGCGCGGACGGGCCTCTGTCGCCTGAATCAGGGACATGCCGCATACCGTTTCAGCTGACACGAAATTGGTCATCATGCCGGTCGCCAGGGCGCCGACGAAGCGAGCCCGGGCCGGGCCTGGTCTGGTGGTCGCGAGGGCGAAGCTGGGGGCTTTCACCCAGCTTCGATCGGGAAAAACCGAGCGTTTACAGCGGCTCCGAGTGGCGCGCAGGATGCAACGTGCTGCGGCGTCGCGTCGCTCCGGTTCTCCCAGGAACACCGCCGGAGCGACGCGAAAAACCGCAGCTTGGAGGATCAACCACAATGAAGGCGCTCAGATACGCAGTCGCCGTGGTCGCCTCGCTTGCCTTCGGCAATGCGTGGGCGTTCCACGATGGCGGCGTCGCTTACTGCGATGGCTGCCACTCGATGCACAACTCGTCGGGCAACAAGTTCATGTCGGGCGGCCGGAACACCGGCCTCACCGGCTGGAACGCGCTCGGCGCGGCTTCCACCACCCAGTTCCAGGGCAACAAGTTCCTGCTCCAGGGCTCGGACGACAGCTCGACCTGCCTCAACTGCCACGCCGCCGCCGACAAGGCGCCCAGCGGCTACCACGTGATGACCTTCCCGGCCCCGGCGGCCGGCACGGCGCCGGTGGAGCGGACCCCGGGCGGCGACTTCGCCTGGCTGACGGTCTCCACCACCGCGACGGCCAGCTACGGCGCCCCCATCAGCAACAAGGGCGAGCGCCACGGCCACAACGTCGTCGCCCAGGACTACGGCCTGGTCGCCGACAGCACCCTGCTCACCGCTCCGGGCGGCCAGTATGACGCCACCAAGCTGAGCTGCGCCTCCTGCCACGACCCGCACAGCCGCGCCCGCGTGGTCGACGCCAACGGGACGATCGCCTACCCGTCGCTCCCGAACGGCTCCACTCCCGGCAGCAACGTCCTGCCCATCGGCAGCTCCGGCTCCTACGGCGCCACCGCGAGCGGCAGCGAGGCCGTGGGCGTGTACCGCCTCCTCGGCGGCGCGAACTACTCGCAGATGTCCTACACCAACCCGCTGCCCTTCAACGCCAACCCGCCGATCGCGGTGGCTCCGTCGACCTACAACCGGTCTGAGAGCGTGACCGAGACCCGCGTGGCCTACGGCCAGGGCATGTCCGAGTGGTGCTCCAACTGCCACCGCTCGATCCACAACGACAACACCAACACCTCCAACACCGCGCTCATCCACCCGGCCGGCAACGGCGCCAAGCTGACCGCCACCGCCAACGACCTGGCCGGCAACGCCAACGGCACCACCATCGCCGCCATCTACAATGCGTACGTCGCCTCGGGCAACCTGACCAACACCCAGGCCTCGTCCTACACCTCCCTCGTCCCGTACGAGGAGGGCACCAACGTGATCGCCACCCTGGCCGGCCACGCGGTGAACGATGGCTCGCAGAAGAGCGGCCCGCAGACCGGCAGCGAGAACGTGATGTGCCTCTCCTGCCACCGCGCGCACGCTTCCGGTTGGTCCAGCATGACCCGCTGGAACAACCAGGCCGAGTTCATCACCATCGGCGGCGCCTACCCCGGCACCGACGCGACCGGCGAGGGCACCTACGGCCAGTACAACCTGGGCTACACCACGGTTCAGGTCACGGCGGCCCTCTACGATCGCCCGGCGACCAACTTTGCCTACGCGCAGCGGTCCCTCTGCAACAAGTGCCACGCCAAGGATTAACGCGCGGTACGTAGTCGGTTGACGGGGAGGGGGGTCGCGACGTTGCGGCCCCCCTTTTCCTTTGCGCCTGACACGAGGAGATACGGAAAGTGAAACTCGCGCGCCTGTGGCTCCTCGCCTTTCTGCTGTCCGGCTGTGGTCTCCTCACTCCGCGCCCGAGCGGCCGTCCGCCGCTGACGGATCAGGGCGCGCTCTTCCTCTATCTCGAGCCCTGGCCCGACGGCGCCGGCCGGCTCTCCGTCACGCTCTCGTCGGTGACCGCGGTGCGCTCGGACGGCGTGCCGGTTCCGCTGGAGCTCGCCCTGACCGACCTCCCCGGCCCGGACGCGAAGCGCCAGCGGCTGCTCGCGTCGGCGCAGCTGCCGCCTGGCGCCTACCGCGGCCTGGAGGTCACGGCGGCCCGGGCCCGGGTGATCGGCGGCGAGGGCCCGGCGGACCTGCTGATCGGCAAGGAGCCGACCTCGCTGGAGGCGCCCTTCGAGATCGCCGCCGGCCAGGCCAAGGTGCTCACGCTGACGCTCCGGTACGAGGCCTCCCTCCCCGCGGGCGTGACCTTCGTCCCCCGGTTCCTGGTCGGGACCCCGCCGCGCCCGCCGCCCATCCTGTACGGCTTCTGCTCCAACACCAACGAGAACACCCTGACGCTCTTCGAGCGCCGCCAGCACGAGGTCTTCCGGGTGCTGGCCACCGGGCGGGCGCCCCGCGGGCTCGCCCTGGGGAGCCCCCCCAGCACGCGCCTCTTCGTCGCGGTGGAGCGCGAGGACGAGATCCAGCCGTTCGAGATCACCGGCGACCTGCCGCTCCCGCCGCTCAAGCTGGTCCCCGGGGACCGGCCCTGGGAGGTGGCGCTCTCGCCGGACGCCCGGACCCTGCTGGTGCTGAACAACGGCTCCAACTCGCTCGCCTTCCTCGACGCCGCGAGCGGCGCCGAGCGCGGGCGGGTCGCGGTGGGCATCTCGCCGATCTCGCTCCTCGTCGATCGCTCCTGGCGCCGCGCCTACGTCCTCAACGACGTGTCCAGCAGCATCACGGTGGTCGACCTGGCCACCCGCAAGGTGTTCGGCTCGATCCCCACCGGCGCCGGACCGCTCCGGGCGCAGCTCAACCGCGCCGGGGACAAGCTGTACGTGATCGCCTCCGGCTCTCCGCAGCTGCAGGTCTTCTCGGTCCCGGCGTTCACCATGACCAGCCAGATCACCATCGGGCTGGGCGCCACGGCGCTGAAGGTCGATCCGCGCACCGACCTGGTCTACGTGGCCAAGCAGGGCGAGCACCGGGTCTACGTCTACGACTCCTTCTCGCTCATCCCCATCGACTCGATCGACCTGCCGGGAGACGCCAGCTGGTTCGCCATCGACGACACCGAGAACGCCCTTCTCGCGCTCATGCCCTCCCTGCGCGGGGTGGCGGCCGTGGATCTCGCCAGCCACCGGGTGCTGGGCGTGATCCCGGTGGGGGACGAGCCGTACGAGGTCACGGTCGCCGACGAGAGGTACTGAGAGGCTCGTGATTCACCGGCGCCCAGGTCCGCTCGTCGCGCTGGCGCTGGCTCTGGCGCCCTCCGCCGCGCTGGCCGACGGGATCTCGGCCTACCTGCAGCCCGAGTACGATCACGTGGACACGCGCAGCACCGACAGCACCGGCCGGACCACCCAGTCGTCCAGCGACGAGCTCCTCCAGCAGTACGTGCTCGGCCTGTCCCAGACGCTGGCGCCCCTGCTGCACTTCGACGCCAACGGGACCTTCAACGACCAGCGGGCCTGGACCACCCAGGATCAGGTGCCCTCCCGGTCCGACTCCTGGTCGGGCTCCGGCAGCGCGCGGCTCCACATCGGGCCCCCCGTGCTCGGCGGGGATCTCAGCTACCAGCGCTCGGAGGACTCGACCGGGAGCTCCCTCAGCCCCGCCACCCTCCACGAGGTGAACGAAGCCTACAGCCTGCACCTCGGCTGGCACCCGGCCGACATGCCCGACCTCGACGTGCTCGCGACGCGAGGGGACAACTACGACGTGGGCAAGCAGTACATGGACGTGGTCAGCGACGACGTGCTCACCACCCTGACCTACAACGGCTGGAAGCAGCTGCGGGTCCAGTACAGCGTGGAGTACCAGAAGGTCGCCGACGAGCTGCACGCCTCGACCACCACCAGCCTCCTCAACGCCGGGCGGCTCAGCTACGCCGACAGCTTCGACGGCGGGCGCACCAGCGTGCAGGCCAACTACGACTTCATGAACCGGCTCGCGGACACCTCGACCGCGGGGGTGGGGGGCATGGTGTCGACGCAGCAGCTCCCCGCGGCGGGGCTCTCGCTGGTGGACCAGCCGACGACCCTGCCGCAGACCGACACCCTCCAGCAGAACGGGCTGCTGGTGGACGGCAAGACCGACGTCTCCGCCGGCATCAACCTGGGCTGGTCGATCGGGCTCGCCGGCGACACCAACGCCCGCGAGCTCGGGGTCCAGTTCTCGGACCCGACCACCCAGCTCAACACCGTCTACGTCTACGTCTCGCAGACCTTGCCGCTCGACGTCTCGTCGGCCTTCACCTTCACCGCCTGGACCAGCGACGACAACGTCAACTGGACCTCGGTCCCGCTCGCCGCGGCGACGGTCTTCAACACCCTCCTGCGCCGCTTCGAGGTCACCCTCGCCAAGGTCCAGGCCCGGTACGTGAAGCTGATCACCTACCCCATCGCGCCCGCGGTCAGCACCGACCGCCGCTACTCCGACATCTTCGTGACCGAGCTGCAGACCTACCTGGTGGTCCCGGCGGAGTCGGTCCGCGGGCGGAGCTCCCTCACCTCGCAGGACGTCTCGGTCGCCCTGCGCCGGCAGCTCTTCTCCGAGCCGCTGGTGGCCTACGACTTCGCGGCGAACGGCTCCTACAGCGCCGGGAACGCCTCCTACACCATCCAGAACGGGGTCAGCTTCGACAAGGCGCTCGAGTCCTGGCTGCGGCTCTCCTCCCGCTTCGCCCGGATGGACTCGGGGATCCGGAACGAGGCCGGGCCGTCGGAGCACAACGGCGCCTGGCAGTACTCGGCCTCGCTGGTGAGCCGCCCCCTGGACACGCTCACCCAGTCCTTCACCTACAACGGGCAGCTCGCGCAGGACGTGCACGGCTCCTCGGCGTTCAACGCGGTCACCTTCGTGAACCGTGCCTCGCTGTACCGCGGGGTGGACTTCCTCGTGTCCGCCGGCTACACGCAGAACTACCTCTCGAGCGGGGCGGTCTCGAGCGGGCCGCAGGTCGTGGCCACCGCCTCGCTGACGCCGAACAAGGTGGTCACGCTCTCGTCCACCTACACCTACTCCGGCCTCCACCAGGTCGGCGGCGGGCTGCCGGAGAGCGAACTGGACGACGAGCGGCTCGACGGCTCGGTCTCGATCACTCCGTTCCGCGCCCTCTTCCTGTCGGCCTCGGTGCAGCGGGTGATCAAGGGCGCGCGCCCGACCACGCTCGCCAGCGCGAGCGCCTCGTTCACGCCGTTCCCCGACGGGGACCTGCTGCTCCGCTCCTCGTACACCGACTCCCTCGACACCTCGCTCGACGCCCGGACGCAGCTCGGCACCGCCGGGCTGCGCTGGACGATCTCCACCCACGCCTACGTCGACGTAAACTACACGCTGCTCGACGCGGCCGCCCCCGAAGGCACGACGCAGACCAAGACCTTCACGGCCAGCCTGTCCGTGCAGCTCTGAAGAGGAACCATGCGAGCTCGCCCGTCCCATCTCCTGGTCGTCGCGGCGCTGGCGCTCCTGGCCGGTTGCGCCGGCAGCGGCGGCAACTACCACGACCCCAACATGGACTTCGGCTCGGTGAAGACGGTCGCGGTGCTCCCGTTCACCAACCTGTCCCGCGACTCCGCCGGGGCCGAGCGGGTGCGCGACGTCTTCGTCAACATGCTGCTCGCCAGCGGGTCGATCTACGTCCTGCCGAACGGCGAGGTGGCGCGCGGCCTGAACCGCCTCGGCGTGCAGAACGCCGCCAACCCCAGCGTGGAGGAGCTGACGAAGCTGGGGAGCTTCCTTAAGTGCGACGCGATCATCGGGGGGGTGGTCAAGGAGTACGGCGAGGTCCACTCGGGCAACGCCGCCGCCAACGTGGTCTCGGCGAGCGTGCAGATGTTCGAGTCGGCGAGCGGCCGGGTGATCTGGTCGGCGTCGTCCACCAAGGGCGGCATCTCGCTCACGGACCGGATGTTCGGCGGGGGCGGGGTGCCGGCGAACGACGTGACGGAGTCCCTCGTCAATGACCTGCTGGACCGGCTCTTCAAGCAGTAGCCGCGCCGGGCGGGCGGTCGCGCTCGTGCTGACGTCGCTGGTGGCGTGCGCCTCGGCGCGCCCGGCCGGCGCGCCCGCGGCGTCCGGCGGGGGCGCGAGGGCGTTCCGGGTGGCGGTGCTCCCGGCCGACAGCCTCTCGTCCGGGCCGGTGCCGCTGCGGGCGGTCACCACGCAGGTGGAGCGCGCCATGGAGGCGGCCGGCCTGAAGGTGGTCGGCGGAGACGCCGTCGAGGCCTACCTCGAGAACCACCGGCTGCGCTTCACCGGCGGCGTGGACGGTCCGGCGGCGGCGGCGGCGCGCGGGGAGCTCGGAGTGGACGGGCTGCTCATCACCACCGTCGAGGAGCACGAGCTGGAGGGCCCGCCGCGGCTGGCGATCACCTTCCGGCTCGTCTCGGCGTCCGAGGACGCGCGCATCCTCTGGACCGACGGCTTCGGCCGCGCCGGCGACGACGCGCCCGGCCTGCTCGGGCTCGGGGTGGTGCGCGACTACCGCCGCCTCGAGGCGCGGGAGCTGGTCCGCATGGCCCGGTCCCTGACGCTGGCGCTCGACGGCCGTGGCCCGCGCGCGCCGCCCTGCCCCGCCGAAGGGCGCTTCGAGCCGAGCGTGCTCTACCGCTCCCCGGACTTCCAGCCCGCGGGCAGGTACTCGGTCGCGGTGCTCCCGTTCGTCAACGAGACGTCGCGGCGCCGGGCCGGCGACCTGCTGGCGCTCGAGCTGACTCGCCAGCTCGCCGGGATCGGGCGGCTGCGGGTGATCGAGCCCGGCGTCACCCGCGACCGGCTCATCCACTACCGGGTCATCATGGAGGGCGGGGTCTCCCTCGACACGGCCCGGGTGACGCTCGAGACGGTGGGCGCGGACCTGGTGATCGCCGGGTACGTGCGCGAGCTGTCGGAGGGCGCCGATCCCTCGCTCGAGTACACCGCGCTCGCGCTCGACCGATCGGGAAAGATGGTCTGGCAGGCCACCTCCCACGGCAACGGCTCGGCGGGAGTCTGGTTCTTCGACTGGTCCATGATCGGCTCGGCGAGCCAGCTCGCGTGCCGGTTGGCCCGGGGCTCGGCGGTGTCTCTCTTCGGAGAGGGCGACACCGGCGGGACGGAGGTGGCGCTGCCGGCGAAGGGGGGGAAGCAATGATTGCGCAGAATCAACCAGCGCGCCGAGGCCGCTGCAACTCTTGCGTCCCGCGTTCATGGGCGCCCGGCGGAGTTCCGCGCGCTCCGCCAGAATTCGCTGGAACCTCACGCCCCCAACCGGGGCACGAGGGATGCAAACGTCCATCGGGCCACACGAATCGTGTGGCTGCCGGCGCGAGGCGACCGGCGAAAGGAAGTGGATCGTGAATCGACGGATCGCCGTGGCAACCGCCCTGCTCGGGCTCGCCGCTCCCGCGTTCGCCGCTCCGGCGGCCAGCTCCGCCCCGGCGGCTCCCGCGCCGAGGCCGGCGACGGCCTCCGCCGGGCAGGGCGACATGCGCGCCTTCCTGGTCCGCGACGGCCGCGAGGCGCAGGTGCCGCTCTTCTCGCCCGACGCGCTCACCCTGGCGGTGGCGCGGGTGGACGACGAGGAGATCACGCTCCAGCAGCTGACCGACGCGCTCCTCACCGCGCACCGCGCCGGCCACTCCGGCGAGACCAGCCAGCACGACTTCCGGCCGGTGCTCGACCGGCTCATCGACATGAAGCTCTGCGTCCTCGAGGCGCGCGAGATGGGGCTCGACGAGCTGCCCGAGGTGAAGCGGGCGATCCAGGACGAGGAGACGAGCCAGCTCCTGCTGCGCGTCCGCGCCGCGGCGGTGAAGGACGTGAAGGCCGACCCGGCGGAGGTGGAGCGCCTGTACCGGGACGCGGTCCGCGAGTACCTGATCCGCTCCCTCCTGTTCCGCGCCGAGGGCGACGCCAAGACCTTCCAGAAGGCGCTCGCGGCCGGCGGGGACTTCGAGGCGCTCGGGAAGAAGAGCATCGACGCCAAGAAGGCCGTCGGGAGCATGGCCCCCGGGTACGTCGGGCTCGGCGGCATGAAGCCCGAGGTGGCGAAGGCGGTGGCCGGCGCCGCCGCCAAGGCGGTCCGGCTGGTGAAGCTGCCCGACGGCTGGACGGTGGTGCAGGTGGCCGGCATCCGCTACCCCGAGAAGCCCGAGGAGCGCGCGCGCGCCCAGGAGAAGGCGCTCGAGGGGGCCAAGCAGCGCGTGGCCATCAGGTACTACGAGGTGCTCGCGAAGCAGCACGCGCACGTCGACAAGAAGCTGGTGAGGAAGCTCGACCTGGAGGCGAAGAGGCCGGGCCTGGCGGCGCTCCGCAAGGACCCCCGCCCGCTGGCCACCATCGACGGCGAGCCGCCGCTCACGGTGGCCGACCTGCTCCGAGGCATGGAGGGCAAGTTCTTCCACGGGCTCGAGGCGCCGGTGAAGGAGCACCGCGCCAACGCGGCCAAGGAGGAGGTGCTCCACGTCCTGCTGCGCAAGCGGCTGGTGCTGGCCGAGGCGCGCCGCCAGAAGATCGCCGAGAGCGTGGAGTTCCGGCGCTACATGGCCGAGTTCACCGACGCCACCCTCTTCAGCGCCTACGTCGAGCGCGCGGTCATGCCCGACGTGAAGGTGACCGACCAGGAGGGGCGCGCCTACTACGAGAAGCACAAGGCCGAGTTCGCCACCCCGGCCATGTACAAGCTCGAGAGCCTCACCTTCTCCAGCGCCGCCGACGCGCAGCGCGCCTACGACAAGCTCCGCGCCGGCACCGACTTCAAGTGGCTGCGGTCCAACGCCGGCGGGCAGGTGAAGGAGGATCTGCGCAAGGCGCAGCTCGACGACGCGGTGGTGAGCGCCGGCGCCATCCCGCCGGAGCTGGCGAACCAGCTCCAGGGCGCCAAGACGGGGGACTGCCGGCTGCAGGAGATCGACGGCCAGTTCTTCCTGATCCGGCTCGTGAGCGCCACCCCGGGGAGCCAGCAGCCCTACCAGGCGGCGCGGTCGGCCATCGGGAAGAAGCTCGTGATCGAGGACCTGAACAAGGCGCTCAAGGACTCGACGGCCAAGATCCGCATGGCGCACAAGGTCAGCGTCTACCTGACCCGCATCGGCCACTAGCGCCGCGCACCCGCGGAGAAGAGGCGACCGTGAACAAGCTCGAGAATCGGTGGGTGGTCCTCCTGGTGGGCGCGCTGGCGGCGGGGCTGGCGCTCTCGCCCGTCCGCGCCGGCGCGGCGGAGCGGAAGTTCAAGACCAAGGGCTGCGCGGACTGCCACCAGAAGGCGGTCGAGAAGTTCAAGGAGGCGAAGTTCGCCCACGCCGCGGTCAAGGACCAGAAGTGCGAGGCCTGCCACCTGCGCCACGGCACGGTGGGCAAGCTGCTGCTGAAGCAGCAGGGGAACGCCCTCTGCTACTCCTGCCACAAGCGGGACGCGATCGGGATGGACAAGCCGGTGGTGCACAAGGTGCTCCGCAGCGGCTCCTGCACCCAGTGCCACGATCCGCACGGCTCGCAGGCCCCGCACCTCCTCAAGGCGGAGGGCGCGGAGGCCTGCTTCGGCTGCCACGCCCGCGAGCCGTTCCAGCGCAAGACGGTCCACGCCGTCCTGAAGAGCGGCTGCGCCTCCTGCCACGCCGCGCACGCCTCCTCGGTCCCGAACCTCCTCGTCGCCGATCAGGCGAAGCTCTGCGCCCAGTGCCACGCCTCGAACGGCGCCTTCCAGAAGGCGCACGGCGGCTACCCGGTCACCACCTGCACCGGCTGCCACGACCCGCACTCGTCCGACGGTCCCAAGCTGCTCAAGCCGACCGTGCACAACCCGGTGGCCAGCCAGTCCTGCGACGCCTGCCACGTGCCGGCCGGCTCGCCCAAGCCGTTCGCGGTCCAGGCCACCGGCTTCAAGCTCTGCGAGACCTGCCACGACGCCAAGGACTTCTCCGGCAAGGTCCAGCACGCGCCGGTGAAGAAGGGCGAGTGCCTCTCCTGCCACGACCCGCACGCCTCCGCCACGCCCAAGCTGGCGCGCGCGGCCGGCGCGCAGCTCTGCGTGCGCTGCCACAAGCGCTTCGCCGACGCGCCCGCCGTGCCGCACAAGCCGATGAGCTCGCCCGAGGGCTGCCGCTCCTGCCACCAGGTCCACGCCTCGGCGAACGCCAAGCTCCTCAAGCAGCCCGCCGACCAGATCTGCGGCTCCTGCCACGCCAAGGTGAAGGAGGAGGCGGCCAAGAAGAAGGTGGTCCACCCGGCCTTCCTGGCCGGCGACTGCGGCTCCTGCCACGACCCCCACGGCGCCGCCACCCGCAACCTCTTCAAGGCCCGCGCCGACCAGGTCTGCTACTCGTGCCACCGCGACGAGGAGACGCGGTTCGTCAAGGTGCACACCCACCGGCCGGTGCAGGACGGCAACTGCACCGCCTGCCACGACGGCCACGCCTCGGACAACCCCAAGCTGCTCAGGGCGACCGGGTCCAAGCTCTGCGAGGGCTGCCACTCGCAGCTGTTCAAGCCGCTCGGGGACGGCGAGGTGGCCCACAAGCCGTTCGCCGAGGGCAAGTGCCTCGACTGCCACGACCCGCACGGCTCGAACGCGCCGGGGATGGTCCGGACCGACCAGAAGTCGCTCTGCCTGGGCTGCCACACCGCCGCGGCGAAGCAGCTCGACGGCGCGAAGAGCATCCACCCCGCGTTCTCGCAGGGCGAGTGCTCCAAGTGCCACAACCCCCACCGGTCCAGCATGAAGAAGCTGCTGCTGGCCTCCCCGCCCGACCTCTGCTTCGCCTGCCACAAGGCCATGAAGGCCCGCATCGACGGGCTGAAGCAGCACGCGCCGGTCGGCGACTGCCTCACCTGCCACAGGCCGCACGCCTCGGACCAGCCGAAGCTGGCGGCGGAGGCGGGCTCGGCGCTCTGCCTGCAGTGCCACGACGGCGCGGAGAAGACCTTCGCCGCCGCCCACCTCGGCATCGACCCCAAGGTGATCCGCTGCGTGAGCTGCCACGACCCCCACGCGTCCAAGGACCCGAAGTTCTTCAAGCCCAACCAGCACGCGCCCTTCGCCGGCGGCCAGTGCGACGCCTGCCACGCCGTGGCCGGGAAGTAGGAGGCGGACCTCATGCGCTCGCGGATTCTCCTGGCCCTCCTCGCCGTCCTCCTCCTCCCCCCCGCCCGGGCGCTGGCCGCGCCCGACCCCTTCAAGCTCAAGCCCGGCGCCGACGGCAAGGTCTGCCTGGGCTGCCACTCGGGTGAGCTCGACCCGGTGCTCAAGAAGCCGTTCGTGCACACGCCGGTGAAGTCGCGGAACTGCGTCGGCTGCCACAGCCCGCACGCCGCCAACCACGGCAAGATGCTCGCCGACGAGCCCGGCAAGATCTGCGCGAGCTGCCACGACGTGGTCCCGGCCAAGCCCAAGAGCACGCACGAGCCGGTGGAGAGCGGCTGCACCACCTGCCACGATCCCCACGCCTCGAACTTCAAGAACAACCTGGTGAAGGCGCCGCAGGACCTGTGCGCGGGCTGCCACAAGCCGGTGCTGCAGACCGCGACCGACGCGAAGTTCAAGCACTACCCGGTGCAGCAGGACTGCACCACCTGCCACGACCCGCACGGCTCGGCCAGCTCCGCCTCGCTGCTCAAATCGGCGGTGCCGCAGCTCTGCGTCGGCTGCCACAAGATGAACCGGCCCAACCTGGTCGCCAAGCACCAGGGCTACCCGGTGGCGACGGCGCGCTGCACCGCCTGCCACGACCCGCACGGCTCGAACGTGCGCGGCATGCTCTACGACCACGTGCACCCGCCGGTGGCCAAGGCGATGTGCGGCCAGTGCCACGAGCCGCCCGGCTCGCCCAAGGGCTTCCAGCCCAAGCTCGCCGGGGTGGCGCTCTGCAAGGGCTGCCACGCGCAGAAGGTCAACTCGATGCTCGACCGCAACCGGGTGCACTGGGCGGTGCTGGGCGGCGACTCCTGCCTCGGCTGCCACAGCCCCCACGCCGGCAAGGACAAGGGGATGGTGAAGGGCAACATGGTGACCGTCTGCGGCGCCTGCCACGCCGACACCATCAAGCGCCAGGCGCTCTCCGAGACCAAGCACAAGCCCATCTCCGACGGGCAGTGCACCAAGTGCCACGATCCGCACGGCTCGAGCGCGCCGCTCCTGCTGGTGAAGCCGGACGCCATCGAGCTCTGCGGCACCTGCCACGACTGGCAGAAGCACTCCACCCACCCGCTGGGCCCGAGCCACAAGGACCCGCGCAACCAGAACCTGACGCTCAACTGCCTGAGCTGCCACCGCGCGCACGGGACCGAGTACAAGCACATGAACCCGTTCCCCACGACGACCGAGCTCTGCACCAAGTGCCACGCGAGCTTCCGGAGGTGATGCCGTGTCCACGTCGATGAAGAGCGCCCTGGCGCTGCTCCTGCTCTGCGCCGCGCCCGCCGCGCGGGCCGACATCGCCCTCGTCTCCCGCGGGCCGGTGTACGCCGACGCCAAGGCCGTTCCGTTCCAGGCGCCCGAGGGGGTGGCCTGCAGCGACGGCGGCCTGGTGGTGGCCGACACCGGCAACGGCCGGCTGGTCCGGTTCGACTGGAAGGACGGGGTGGTGAGCGGCGGGACCGAGATCAAGCTCGCGCAGCTCACCTACCCGATCCGCCTCCAGCTCGACTCGAAGGGAGACCTCCTGGTGCTCGACCGCAGGGCGAAGCGCATCGCCCGGCTCGACCCCAAGGGCGCCTTCCAGGGGTGGGTGGATCCCAAGGGCGCCGCCAACGTGGTCCCGCTCGCCTTCAAGGTGGACGCCGCCGACGCCCTCTACGTCCTCGACCAGACCTCGGGGTCGGTCCTGGTCCTCGACGCCTCCGGCGCCGTGACCCGCACCGTGCCGCTGCCGAAGCGGCCGGCGATCTTCGTGGACCTGGCGGTGGACGGGGCCGGCACCATCTACGCCCTCGACGCCGCCGGCTCGGAGGTCTGGTCGGTGGAGAAGGCCGGCGCCGAGTTCAAGCCGCTCTCGAAGGGGCTGAAGGACGCGATGAGCTTCCCGTCCTACCTCACCACCGACGGCAAGGGCGCGCTCCTCGTCAGCGACCAGAACGGCAACGGCATCGTGCTGCTCGGGATCGACGGCAGCTACCTCGGCCGCCGGCTCTCGATCGGCTGGAGCGAGGGCGCGGTCTACTACCCCGTCCAGCTCTGCCTCACGCCGTCCGGCGAGCTGGCGGTGGCCGACCGAGGCAACAATCGGATCGACCTCTTCACCGTGACCCGCTAGCGAACCGCCTCCTCGGGCCGCGCGAGCGCGGCTCGGGGAGAGTCAGGGAGGGCGGTGGCGCACTCCGTCCAACCCGCCGCCCCTCCTTTCCCTCCCCGCCGGAGGGGGGGAGGGTCAGGGAGGGGTGGCGAACTCCGTCCAGCGCGCTCGGGGGAAAGTGGCCCGCCGGCTAGGCGCAGGTGCCGTTGGTGCAGGTCTGCCCGCTCGGGCAGGTGACGGGCGTCCCGGTGTCCACGCAGGTCGGCGTCGTGCCGCAGGAGAGCGTGCCCACGTCGCAGGGGCTGGCGGGGACGCAGCTCGCCCCGTTCGTGCAGCTCTGGCAGGTGCCGCTCAGGCAGACGCCGCCGGACACGGTCGTGCAGCTCGTGCCGTCCGCCTCGAAGGTCTGGTCGGTGCAGACCGGCCCGCCGCTGGTGCAGGAGATGGCGGCGGAGGTGGCGCAGACGTTGGTGGAGGTGCAGGCCGTCCCGGTGACGCACGCGTTGCAGACGCCCGAGCTGCTGCAGACCCCGGCGGCCGTGCCGGAGGTGCAGGCCGTCCCTGTCGCGAGGAACGTCTGGTCCGTGCAGACCGGCGCGCCGCTCGAGCAGTCGATGGTGGCGGTGGCCGCGCAGGGGTTCGCGGACGTGCAGGTGGCCCCCTGGACGCAGGCCACGCACGACCCCGAGGAGCCGTTGCAGACTCCGGCCCCGCCGGTGCTGGTGGTGCAGGCGGTGCCGGCGGCGACGAAGGTGGTGTCGGTGCAGACCGGCTGCCCGCTCGAGCAGTCGTAGGCCGAGGCGGTGGCGCAGACGTCGCCGGTGCTGCAGGTCCCGCCGCAGCGCAGGAAGTTCCAGGTCACCCGGAGCGTGCCGATGCTGGGCGGCGACTGGGTGCAGTCGATGGTGTAGTCGCCGGTCGCCTGGTCGGCGGTGGTCACCGGGGCCGCCGCGCCGCTGGTGAAGCCGCGCGCGCAATCGAGGTGGGTCATGCCGTTGTCGTCGAACACCATCTCGATGAAGTCCGGCGCGGTCCCGCAGGTCAGGTCCCAGAGGGCGCTGCCGGCCCAGGCCAGCTTGGCCGGGCTGAGGAACGCCTCGGCCACGTTCGGGATGAGGTTCTTGGTGGCGCTGTCGGGCGTGCAGACGTTCCCGGTCGCGTCGGTCACCGTCTGCAGCGTGGCGCTCCCGGAGAGCAGGTAGACGCGCTCGACCGCGTCGGCGCCCGAGTAGGCGAGCGAGACGGCGCCGTTGGCGGTGAAGGGGGTGCTGACGTTCAGCGAGGAGGTGACGGTGAAGGTGCCGGCCATGTTCTGCGAGGGATCGCTCGCGACCAGCGACCAATCGCTGAAGTGGGTGCTCTGGCTGGTGACCAGGTTGTTGCGAACGTTCCGCAGCAGGGAGCCGGAGGGCACCCAGTACTTGTCCGTGGCGGTGGGGTCGTAGAACCAGACGGCCTGGTTCGCGGCCGGCCTGGAAAGGTCGGCCCGGAAGGTGATGGCGACCGGGACGGCGAAGACGCTCCCCGAGGGCCCGAGCCGGTACGCGCTGCCGATGCCGTTCGGAGCGGTGTTGGTGATCTCCTGCACCGAGACGGTGGTCGCCTGCGCGAGCGCACCGGCCGGGATGTGCACGGTCAGCCGTCCGTCCGCGCTCGTGACGGTGCCCCCGGGCGAGCCGAGCTGGGCCGAGACCGGGGCGGCGACGGGGGAACCGGGGGAGGCCGCGGTGGGCCGGGTGACGCCGCCGCCCGAGCCGCAGGCAGCGCACGCGAGCGCGAGAGAGAGCGCGAAGGCTTTCGCCGTGGCGCGGTTCGGAAGAGCCTGCATGCCCGCGACAGAGAGCGTCATCTGAGCACCTCGCGTTCCGTCGCGCAGTTCACCTGGCGCGATGCAGGGCGGGGCCCCGGGCGAGTGCACGCGGGTACGGCGCCGGTACGCTTCCCATAATAGGCGCGCCGCTCTCCGCGGAGGGCGGGAAGGTGTATGTTGCGGGCCAACTCGCCGCAATTCAAAAGAGGCCTCACATGTCGCAGATCGGACCACGCGCCACGTTCGCCGCGTTGACCCTGGTTCTGGCCGCGCCGGCCGGCGCCGCCGCGTTGGCCACCCACACCCAGAGTTGCATGTCGAAGTCGGGCGCGAGCTGCAGCGAGTGGGACGTGATGGCGGCCGGTCCTCAGCTCCAGCCCAAGCTCGAGAACGCCTGCCGCTACGCGCGGGGCAAGGTCGCCATGACCCCGTGCCCGTCGCGCAAGCGCGTCGGCGTCTGCACCTACCCGCCCGGCGCGGGCGTCCAGGGCTCCCGGCTGGTGTTCTACCGCCCCACCACCGAGCAGAAGGCCCGCGAGACCTGCGCCCAGGAGAAGGGGGTCTTCTCGGAGAAGTGAGGGCGTGCTCTTCGACCCCCACCTGCACCTGCGTGGGCTCGGCGCCCGGGACCTCGCCGACCTGGTCTTCTTCGGCGTGCGCGGCGCGCTCGGCCCCTGCGACGACGGGGTGATGCCGGCGACCGCCGCCGCGGTGCGCGCGGACCTCGAGGCGCAGACGGGCGAGCGGCTGGGCCGGCTGCGCGCCGCCGGCCTCGCCGGCTACGCCGCGCTGGGCGTCCACCCGCGCCGGATCCCGGCGCGCGGGCTCGAGGCGCTCCTGCACGACCTCCCCGACTGGCTCGGGCGCCGCGGGGTGCGGGCCCTGGGCGAGATCGGCCTCGACCAGGGAACGCCGCGCGAGGAGCAGCTGCTGCAGCGCCAGCTCGAGCTGGCGCGCTCGCTCCGGCTGCCGGTGCTGCTCACCACGCCTTCCCGGGGGCGCGTCCCGCTCACGCGCCGCCTGCTCTCGCTGGTCCGCGAGGCGGAGCTGCCGCCCGAGCGCGTCCTGGTGGCGCGCGCCGATCCCCGCACGGTGAAGATGATCCGCGGCTGCGGCCACCTCGCCGCGCTGTCGCTCTCGGCGCGCGAGGGCGCGGTGGACGAGGCGGTCCGGCTGGTCCGCTCGCTCGGCCCCGAGGGGATCGCGCTCGCCTCCGACGCGGGCGGCGGGGGAGGGGACCTGCTCGCGCTGCCGCGCGCGGCCGACCGGCTGCGCAAGGCCGGCCTCTCCCCGGCGGTGGTGCGGCGGGTCTGCGGCGCCAACGCGCGCCGCTGGCTGGGGCTCGCCTGATTCAGTCCGGCTCGCCGCGATCGTCCCCGGCCGCGGCCTCGCGGGGGCGCTCCCCCGGCGCCGAGCCCGGCTCCGGGTTCGGTTCGCTCGCTCGCGCGCCGTGCGCCTCGTGGACCACGGCCTGCACGGTGGAGAGCGCCAGCCCGAGCGTGCGCGCGGCCTGGCGCTGGCTGCAGAGCCCCACCGCGAGCGCCCAGCGCAGGTGGGCCCGCTCCTCCTGCGAGAGGCGGCCGCGCACGCGCCGATGCCCGGGCTCCTGCCGGTGCGCGTTCAGGTCGGCCCACACCTCCTGCTCGGAGCCCCAGGCCAGGTTCTCCGCCCGGTTGTTGTCCAGATCGCCGTCGATGTGACGGACCTGGCAGGACTCGTCCCAGGGCATGCCGTGAAAGGCGGCGCAGATGACGCGGGCCAGCGCCAGCGCCATCCGGCGGCCGTCGAGCTCGATGACCACGGTCCGGGAGCGCTGCCGGCGCGCGCCGCCCACCGGGTGCCACTCGACGTACTTCCAGCGGCCGAAGCCCTTGTGGCGCAGGCGGGAGTAGATCCGGCCGTCCTCCCCCGCCATGTAGTCGGGGTTCCGGACCATGGGCAAGGGGGCCAGCCTCACGCCGGCCGCGGTTCGAATCTCCACGCCGTCAACCTTTCCCCGTCCCTCACCCGCCGCGCCGCGGCGATTGCGAATTGCAATATGCACATGAAAGCCGAAGTCCGCCACCCATTTGGTGGATGTGCATGCAGGTGCGACAATCCCCTCCCGGTGGGCGTTGGGGGCGGCGGATGCTCTCCTGTAGGGGCCGGCGGGCGGGCGGGCGCGCTCCCGCTTGCATTCAACGACCCGGCGATCGTCGAGGAGGCGTGATCGGGACGCTGGCGCGTCATGGTTGCCCGTCCGATTCGCCCGACTCGACGGAATCCGGGCCGGACGCCCGCCATCTGGCGCCTGCGCTCGCCGCCGGCGCCGCTGGCAACCCCGCCGCCCGCTTCCGCAAGATCCCCTGCACCGTGGAGAGCGCCACCCCGAGCACCCGGGCCGCCTGCCGCTGGCTGCAGAGCCCGTTTCCCACCGCCCAGCGCAGGTGGGCCCGCTCGCCCGGGTTGAGCCGCCGCGCCCTCCGCGGCTCGCCCTCGGGGCCGGCGCGCAGATCGTGCCAGCACCCCCAGGCCAGGTTCTCGGCGCGGTGGTCGTCCTCGTTGCCGTCGAGGTGGACGACGCAGCTCTCCTCCTCGGGCGACGGCCCGTGAAAGGCGGCGCAGATGAGCCGCGCCAGCGCGACCGAGATCCGCTTGCCCTCGTGCTCGATGACCACGGTGCGGTTCCGCGGCCGGCGCCGGGAGGCGACCGGGTGCCAGTCCACGTACTTCCAGCGGCCGAAGCCCCGGTGGCGCAGGCGGGTGTAGATCCTCCCGTCGGCTCCCGCCATGTAGTCGGGGCTCGGGCTCATCGAGATGGGCCTCAGCTCGACGCCAGCCGGCGTCCGGACGACGACCTGGTTCTCCAAGCGCACCCCCGGGTCGGACGGAGGAAGGGATCGCGGCGAACCGGCTCGCGCCAACTTGGAGCGCCCCGCCGATCCCGCCGTCCGTGAACTCCGCCTCCCCCGCCGGACCGTCACCCGATTAGCCAAAGGCGTGCCAATCCCATCCTCCGGCGCCGCCGGTCGGCAGGGCGCTCGGGCGCAACCGATTTGTCATGTGAACACGCGGCGGGGCGCGTTGGAATGCCGTCCCGGGGCGTGCGCGATCCGGTCGCCGGAGCGCACACGATCCGACACCGTCGCATTGGGCAATTCACCCAATGTCGCGAGATGGCGCAAACTGCGACGCGGCGGCGCGCGACGCGCCGTTTCAGCGCTTGCGGGCGGGCCTCGCCCGGCGCCAGTGCCCGGAGCGGCCGCCCCTCTTCTCGAGCAGCTCCACCGACTCGATCCGCATGCCGCGCTCGTAGCGCTTCAGCATGTCGTAGACCGTGAGGCAGCCGGCGGAGACGGCGGCGAGCGCCTCCATCTCCACCCCGGTCCGGTCGCGGGTGCGCACGGTGGCCTCGATCACCACGCCGCCGTCCTCCACCCTCGCCTCCACGTCCACCCCGGTCAGGGCGATGGGGTGACAGAGCGGGACCAGGTCGGGGGTCCGCTTCGCGGCCAGGATCCCGGCGAGCCGGGCGGCGGCGATCACGTCCCCCTTCTCCGACTCGCCCCGGCGCACGATCCCGGCGGTGGCGTCGGCCATGGAGACCCGGCCGCGGGCGACGGCCACCCGCTCGGTCTTCCTCTTCGCGCCGACGTCGATCATCTTCATGCGGTCAGTCCCAGGTCTCGGTCGCGTGCTCGCCGAGCCAGCGCTCCGCGTCGATGGCGGCCACGCAGCCGGAGCCGGCGGCGGAGACCGCCTGGCGGTAGCTCGGGTCGGCCACGTCGCCGGCCGCGAAGACGCCCGGCACGCTGGTGCGGCTCGAGGGGGAGCGCACCTCGAGGTAGCCGACCTCGTTCATCTCCAGCTGGCCCCGGAAGATGGCGGTGTTCGGCTCGTGGCCGATCCCCATGAAGAGCCCCTGGACCGCCAGGTCGCGGGTGGCGCCGGTGAGCACGTTCTTGAGCCGTACCCCGGTGACGCCCTTCCCGTCCCCGAGCACCTCGTCCACCACCGCGTTCCACTCGAAGCCGATCTTGGGGTTGGCGCGGGCCCGGTCGGCCATGATCCGGGAGGCCCGCAGCGCGTCGCGCCGGTGGATGATGGTCACCTTGGAGGCGTACTTGGTGAGGAAGGTCGCCTCCTCCACCGCGGTGTCGCCGCCGCCCACCACCGCCACCTCGGCTCCCCGGAAGAAGAAGCCGTCGCAGGTCGCGCAGGCGCTCACGCCCTTGCCCTGGTACTTCTTCTCCGACGGCAGGCCGAGCCACTTCGCCGACGCGCCGGTGGCCACGATGACCGCCTCGGCCTCGTAGAGCTGGTCGTCCTGCCAGATCTTGAAGGGCCGGCAGCCGAGCTCGACCCGGGTCACCTCGCCGAGCACGAAGCGCGTGCCGAACCGCTCCGCCTGCCCCTTCATCTTCTCCATCAGCTCGGGCCCGAGGATCCCCTCCGGGAAGCCGGGGAAGTTCTCCACGTCGCTGGTGATGGTGAGCTGCCCGCCCGGCTGCATGCCCTCGAACAGCAGCGGCTTCAGGTTGGCGCGCGCCGCGTAGAGCGCGGCGGTGTAGCCGGCCGGGCCGCTGCCGACGATGACGAGCTTCTCGTGCTGGGCCATGGAGCTCCCCTGGAGAGAGAGTGGAACGCCGATCCTTAGCGCGCGCCGGCTCGGCTGTCATCCGGGGAAGTGCTTCCCCCACCCGGCTGTTTCTGGAAGAATCCCCGCCTTCTCTTCGAATCCCGTAAAGGGAGAATCGAGACACGGACACAATGCGCGTCATCTTCATCGCCTTCGCCCTCGCCGCGGCCTGCCAGTCGCCCGCCAAGACGCCGCCGGCCGAAGGCGCCACCAAGGCCGCCGCCCAGCCCTCCAGCCAGCCCGAGCTCGACCCGAAGTCGGCGGTCGCGAAGTGGGACGGGACGACCGTCACCGAGGGTGATCTGGACGACCTCATCAAGGGCGAGCAGCGCCGGCTCGAGTCCGAGCACCAGGAGCAGCTCTACAAGCTCCGCAAGGCCGGGCTCGACTCGATCGTGAACCGCAAGCTGGTGGAGGAGAAGGCGAAGGCCGCGGGGCTCGCGCCGGAGGAGCTGCTCCGCAAGGAGCTCGCCTCGCAGATCCAGCCGCCCACCGACGAGGAGATGAAGAAGGTCTACGACCAGGCCAAGGCCGGCGGCCAGCCGCTCCCCCCGTTCGCGCAGATCAAGCCGGAGATCGAGCGCTACCTGCTCCAGCAGAAGCAGCAGGAGGCGGCCAAGCGCTACTACGAGAAGCTGCGCGCGGAGGCCAAGGTGCAGGTCCTGCTCGCGCCGTACAAGCCGGCCCGGGTCGAGGTGGCCGCGGTCGGCCCGAGCCGCGGCCCGCAGAGCGCTCCGGTCACCATCGTCGAGTTCAGCGACTTCCAGTGCCCGTACTGCGTGAAGGCGGAGCCGACCGTCAAGCAGGTGCTCGCCACCTACGGCGACAAGGTCCGGCTCGTCGCCCGCGACTACCCGCTGCCGTTCCACGAGAAGGCGGAGAAGGCCGCCGAGGCCGCCCGCTGCGCCGCCGACCAGGGCAAGTACTGGGAGATGCACGACAAGCTCTTCGCCAACCAGCAGGCGCTCGACGTCCCCGGCCTGAAGAAGACCGCCGGCGACCTCAAGCTCGACCAGGCGAAGTTCGACAAGTGCCTCGACTCCGGCGAGAAGGCCAAGGAGGTCGCCGAGGACAAGAAGGCGGGCGAGGCGGCGGGCGTCAACGGCACCCCGGCCTTCTTCGTGAACGGCATGCTCCTCTCGGGCGCGCTGCCGTTCGACTCCTTCAAGGAGGTCATCGACTCGGAGCTGCAGGGCAAGTAGCCCGCGGCTGGCGCGGAGGGGGGGTCGCCGGTTACCTTCTGGCGGCCCCTCTTCCGTAAACCCCTGGAGGACCCTCGTGGGCGCCTACGATCACCAGCAGCTCCCCGCCATCGCTCCCCGCCGGGCCACCCGGCAGGTGCGCGTGGGCAACGTGCCGGTCGGAGGCGGTGCCCCGGTGGCGGTGCAGTCGATGACCACCACCGCGACCGCCGACGCCGCGGCCACCCTGGCCCAGGTGCGCGCGCTCGCCGAGGCGGGCGCCGACATCGTGCGGCTGGCGGTCCCGGACCAGGACGCGGCGGCCGCCCTGCCGGCGATCGTGAAGGGGGCGCCGGTCCCGCTCGTCGCCGACATCCACTTCGACTACCGGCTCGCCCTGGCGGCGCTCGACGCCGGCATGCACTGCATCCGGCTCAACCCCGGCAACATCGGGTCGGCGGAGCGCGTGCGGGAGGTGGTCAAGGCCGCCTCCGAGCGCAAGGTGCCCATCCGCATCGGCGTGAACGCCGGCTCGCTGGAGGAGGAGATCGTCCAGAAGCACGGCTGGCCCACCGCCGAGGGGATGGTGGAGAGCGCCGAGCGCCACATCCGCATCCTCGAGGACCTGGGTTACCGCGAGATCAAGGTCTCGCTCAAGGCGCACGACATCGCCATGACGGTCCAGGCGAACCGGCTCTTCGCGCAGCGGTTCGAGTACCCGCTCCACCTCGGCGTCACCGAGGCGGGCACGCTCCTCGCCGGCGCGGTGAAGAGCGCCGCCGGGATCGGCATCCTCCTCGCCGACGGCATCGGCGACACCATCCGGGTCTCGCTCGCGGCCGATCCGGTGGAGGAGGTGAAGGTCGCGCGCATCCTCCTCAAGGCCATGGGGCTCAAGTTCGGCGGCGCCACGCTCACCGCCTGCCCCACCTGCGGCCGCTGCTCGGTCGGCATGATCCCCATCGCCGAGCGGGTGGAGAGCCGGCTCGGCCACCTCAAGGGCGAGGTGAACGTGGCGGTGATGGGCTGCGAGGTGAACGGTCCGGGTGAGGCGCGCGCCGCCGACGTGGGCATCGCCTTCGGGCACAACGGCGTGGGGCTCCTCTTCCGGGGCGGCGCCATCGTGAAGCGCATGAAGGTGGAAGAGCTCGAGGACGCGGTCGTCTCCGAGGCCGAGGCCATCGCGGCCTCGCGCGAGAACAAGGGCTAGCCTTTCGCCGGAGCGCCCGGGCCGGCGTCGATCACCTGCCGTCGCGCCCGCGCAGGTCCAGGAACAGGCCGAGGTTTCGCCGGGCCGCGAGGTCGTCGGGCGAGGCCCGCACCGCCGCCCGGAAGGCCGCCTCGGCCTCGTCGGACCGCCCCGCCCGCTGGCAGGCGATGGCGAGGGCGGTCCAGGCCTGGGCGCTGCCCGGCTCGAGCCGCGCCCCCTCTCGCAGGTCCGCCACGGCGGCGTCGAGGCGGCCGGCGCCCTGCTCCGCGAGACCCAGCGCCTGCCAGGCCCGGGCGCGCCCCGGGTCGAGCCGCAGGGCGGTGCGGAGCGCCGCCTCGGCCTCCTCCAGCCGGCCCATCTCCAGGGCCTGCTCGCCCAGGTTGTACCAGCCGATGGGCTCGTTCGGCCCGCTGCGCGCGGCCTCGCGCAGTTCCGCCAGCGCCTCCTCCGCCCGCCCCTGGCGCCTCAGCTCGAGCCCGAGCAGCTCGTGGGCGCGCGCGTTCTCCCCGGTGACCGCGAGGGCGTGCCGGAAGAGCGTTTCCTGATCGATCCAGAGGCCGACCTGCCGCCACGAGATCGACGTGAGCAGCACCAGCGCGCACGCGGCCGCGCCGGCGAGCAGGGGAGCCGCGGCCGGCCGGCGCGCCGCCAGCGCCCGCCCGCCCCAGGCGGCGATGACGAAGATCCCGATCAGCGGCACGTAGGCGTAGTGGTCGGCCCGCGCCTGCGAGCCGGCCTGGACGACGCCGCTCATGGGGACGAGCGATCCCGCGAACCAGAGCCAGCCGGTGGTGAACCAGGGGGCCCGGCTCCGCGCCGCCCGGCCGCAGGCGGCCGCGGTCAGCGCCAGGAGCACGAGCGCGCTCGGCCCCGCGGCCCGCGTGAGCCGGGTGAGCGCGCGGTAGAGCAGGAGCGCGCCCAGGGCGTGCAGCGCCGCGTTCACGAGGTGGTGCGCGCCCGGGCTCGGCCCGAAGAGCTG
>JAJXVM010000177.1 GCA_021782135.1 Myxococcales bacterium
CCGTCGAGTTCTGGCTCGGCGACACCCTGCGCGCGGACGTCTACGTGACCAGCCCCTCCTGGCGGCGCGCCCGGAGCGAGGCCGGGCTCGACCCGGCGCTGGTGGAGCGGCTGGCGCGCGCGCCCGGGGTGCGGTCGGCGGGGCGGCTGCGCCAGGTCTTCGCCGAGGCGGCCGGGCGCCGGATCTCCCTCTCCGGCTTCGACGCCGGGTCGGGCGGTCCGGCCCGGGTGCGGCTGGTGGAGGGGGCGCCGGCCGAGGCGCTGCGGGCGCTGCGGCAGGGAGCGGTCCTGATCTCCGAGCCGCTCGCGCGCAAGGCGCGCCTCCACCCGGGCGACGACCTGCCGGTGGCGACGCCCGCCGGATCGGTCCGGGTGCGGATCGCCGGCGTCTACTCCGACTACGGCAACGAGCGCGGGGCGGCGCTCGTCACGATGGATCGGCTGGCGACGCTCTTCGGCCCCGGACCGGTCTCCAACATGGACCTCACGCTCGCGCCCGGCGCCGACGTGGAGCGCGAGGTGGACCGGCTGCGCCGGGAGTTCCGCGGCGAGCCGCTGCTCATCCGCTCGAACCGCACCCTGCGGGCCGACGTGCTCGCCATCTTCGAGCAGACCTTCGCGGTGACGCGGCTCCTGCAGGGGGTGAGCCTGGTCATCGCCGCCGCCGGGATCACCCTCTCGCTGCTGGTGCTGGCGCGCGAGCGGGCGGCCGAGCTCGCCCTCTACCGCGCCCTCGGCGCCACGCGCGGCCAGCTCTTCCAGGTGTTCCTCGGGCGCGGGCTGGGCATCGCCGCGGGCGGGCTGCTGCTCGGGGCGCTCGGGGGCGCGGGGCTCGCCCTGGTGCTGGTTCGGGTGGTGAACCGGGCCTGGTTCGGCTGGACCATCGACCTCCACTGGCCGTGGCTCGCGCTCCTGGCGCAGGCGGCCTGGATCCTCGCCGCCGCGGCGCTGGCGAGCCTCTACCCGGCGCTGCGGGCGAGCCGCACCCCCGCCGCGGAGCTGAGCCGGGATGCGCTCTAGGGCCCTGTTCGCCGTCGCGGCGCTCCTCGCCGGCGGCGCCGGCTGGGCGGCCTCCGCGCGCTGGCGGCTGGCCGAGCCCGGCTACCGCTGGAGCTTCCCGCGCGATCACTCCACCCACCCCGGGTACCGCAACGAGTGGTGGTACTTCACCGGCCAGGTGGTGACCCGCGGGGAGCCGCGGCGCCGGTTCGGCTACCAGCTCACGCTGTTCCGGGTCGGCGTCCTGCCGGAGGCGCCGCCGCTCGACTCGGCCTGGGCCGCCGCCAACGTGGTGATGGGGCACGCGGCCCTCACCGACGTGGCCGGCCGGGGGCACCGCTTCTCGGAGGTGCTCGCGCGCGAGACGCCGTTCCTCGGCGGCTTCGGCCCCTGGCCCGCGCCGCTCCTCGCCTGGGTGCGCGCGCCGGCGGGGACCGACGGCCGCTGGACGGTGCGTCGCGACGGCGACGGCTTCGCGCTCGCGATGGAGGACCGCGCGCGCGGGTTCTCGCTGCGGCTCTCGACCCGCCCCGCGAAGCCGGTGGTGCTCGAGGGGCCGGGCGGCCTCTCGGTGAAGTCGGCGGCCCCCGGCCACGCCAGCCTCTACTACAGCCTGACCCGGCTCGCGACCGAGGGCACGCTCGAGCTGGACGGACGGACCTTCGAGGTGGCGGGCGAGAGCTGGATGGACAAGGAGTTCGGCTCGTCGCAGCTCGGGCCGGGGCAGGTGGGCTGGGACTGGTTCAGCCTGCAGCTCGCCGACGGCCGGGACCTCATGCTCTACCAGCTGCGCCGCGCCGACGGCGCGGTGGACTTCGCCAGCGCCACGCTGGTGGACCGCGCCGGCCGGCCGCGCTACCTCGCCCCCGCGGAGTGGAGCGCCCGGGCCACCGGGCGCTGGCGAAGCCCGGCCACCGGGGCCGACTACCCCGCCGGCTGGCGGGTGGAGGTGCCGCGCGAGGGCGTCCGGCTCGAGGTGAGCCCGCTGGTGGCCGATCAGGAGAACCGGGCGTCCTCCGGGGGCGGCCTCGTCTACTGGGAGGGGGCGGTGGCGGTCCGGACCGGCGACGGCGCGCCGGCAGGGCAGGGGTACGTGGAGCTGACCGGCTACGGGCGGGAGAACCGGCCGCCGCTGTGAGTCGCTTCCGCCGGCCCGCGGGGGCGCGAGCGGGACCCGTTCTTGCCCCTCGGCGTCGGTCGCCGTGCGGGCCGGCGGCAAGCCCCGAAGAGGCATCGCGCCGGGTCCGGCGGAGCACGAAGATCGGCTCATGCGCTTCCCCGAGTACGACCAGCTCGACGCGACGGCGCTCGCGGGGCTGGTGGCGGCGGGCGAGGTGAGCCCCGCCGAGCTGCTGGAGGCGGCCATCGCCCGCTGCGACGCCCGCGACCCGGCGCTCAACGCGGTGGTCGAGCGGCACGACGAGGAGGCGCGCGCGGTGGCGCGCGGCCAGCTCCCCGCCGGGCCCTTCCGCGGCGTCCCGTTCCTGCTCAAGGACTTCCTCGGCTTCAAGAAGGGCTGGCCGGCCACCGCCTCCTCGCGCTTCTTCGCCCGGGCGGTCGCGCCGGAGGACAGCGAGCTGGTCCGCCGCTTTCGCCGGGCGGGGCTGGTCTTCTTCGGGCAGACCAACACCCCCGAGATGGCCATCCACGCCTTCACCGAGTCGCGCCTGCGGGGCGTCTGCCGCAACCCGTGGAACCTGCAGCGCACGCCGGGCGGCTCCTCCGGCGGCGCGGCGGCCGCCGTGGCGGCGCGGATCGTTCCCATGGCGCACGCCAACGACGGCGGCGGCTCGATCCGGATCCCGGCCTCCTGCTGCGGCCTCTTCGGGCTCAAGCCCACCCGCGGCCGGGTCTCCTTCGCTCCCTTCTACGGGGACGTGCTCTTCGGCTTCGTCCAGGAGCTGGCCGTCACCCGGAGCGTGCGGGACGCCGCCGCCCTCCTCGACGCGGTGGCCGGGCCGGTGCCCGGAGATCCGTACGCGGCGCCGCCGCCGGCGCGCCCCTTCCGCGCGGAGGTGGGCGCGCCGCCCGGCCGGCTGCGGATCGCCTTCTCCCGGCGCTCCCTCTTCGGCCACCAGACGCACCCCGACTGCGTCGCGGCGGTGGAGGACGCGGCCCGCCTGCTCGCCGGGCTCGGGCACGAGGTCGAGGAGGCGCACCCGCCCTTCTCGCGGGAGCCGCTGGTGCGCGCCTACCTCGTGGCGCTCTCGGCCACCGTGCGCGCGGATCTCGAGGAGCTGGCGGTCCTCTGCGGCCAGAAGCTCGACCCGTCGCGCCTCGAGCCCGAGACCTGGGCGCTGGCGGTCGCCGGCCGCGTCCTGCCGGCGGACTCGGTCGCCTGGGCCCGCGCCGAGACGCAGCGGGCGGCCCGGCGGCTGGCGGGGTTCTTCTGCGAGCACGACCTGCTGCTGACGCCCACCCTGTCCCGGCCGCCCGCCCGGGTGGGAGCCTTCCAGCTCAAGCCCCTCGAGCGGCTCGGGCTCGCGGCGATGCGGCGGGTGCCGGCGCGGCCCCTCGTCGAGCTGCTCCTCGAGTCGATCTCCGAGAAGTCCTTCGAGGCGACCGGCAACACCATGCTCTTCAACCAGACCGGCCAGCCGGCGGCCTCCCTGCCGCTCTTCTGGAGCGCCGAGGGGATGCCCGTCGGGGTCCAGCTCGCGGCCCGCTTCGGCGAGGAGGCGACCATCTTCCGGGTCGCGGCGCAGCTCGAGGAGGCCCGGCCCTGGGCGGCGCGGCTGCCGCCGCTGGTGCGGGCGGCGAGCCCGGCGAAGGAAGCGGACGGGGTGCCCACGCGAGCGGGCGCGGCCGCCGTTTCCGTGGCACATTGACCGAATGGCCCTGCACCCGCTCGCCGGAAAGCCGGCCCCTCGCGAATCGCTGGTGGACGTCCCCAGGCTGCTGGCCGCCTACGCCGAGCCGCCGGATCCCTCCGATCCCGCGCAGCAGGTGAGCTTCGGCACCTCCGGTCACCGGGGGTCCTCGCTGCGCCGCAGCTTCAACGAGGCGCACATCCTGGCGGTGGTCCAGGCCACCTGCGAGTACCGGGCCTCGCAGGGCGTGGACGGCCCGCTCTACCTCGGCAAGGACACCCACGCGCTCTCGGGACCGGCGGAGGAGACGGCGCTCGAGGTGCTGGCCGCGAACGGGGTGGAGGTCCGCCTCTCGCTGGGCGGCGAGCCCACGCCCACGCCGGTCGTCTCCCACGCCATCCTCTCCTGGAACCGCGGCCGGACCCGCGGGCGCGCGGACGGGATCGTGATCACGCCCTCGCACAACCCGCCGGAGGACGGGGGCATCAAGTACAACCCGCCCGACGGAGGCCCGGCCGACACCGCCGTGACCGGCTGGATCGAGCGGCGGGCGAACGCGCTGCTGGCGGACGGCAACCGCGAGGTCCGGCGGGTCCCGGCCGGCCGGGCGCGCCAGGCGCCGACGGTCCGGGAGCACGACTTCGTGGGCACCTACGTCGAGGACCTGGGCGCGGTCCTCGACCTCGAGGCGGTCCGGGACGCCAAACCGCGGCTCGGCGCCGATCCCCTGGGCGGCTCGAACGTGGGCTACTGGCCCCGCATCTCCGAGCGCTGGGGGCTCGACATCGAGGTGGTGAACCCCCGGCTCGACCCGGCCTTCGGCTTCATGCCGCTCGATCACGACGGCAAGATCCGCATGGACTGCTCGTCTCCCTGGGCCATGGCGAACCTGGTGGGGATGAAGGACCGCTTCCGGCTCGCCTTCGGCAACGACGCCGACTCCGATCGCCACGGCATCGTCACGCCGGGGCAGGGGCTGCTCGCCCCCAACCACTACCTGGCGGTGGCGATCCGCTACCTGTTCCAGCACCGCCCCGGCTGGCCGGCGCGCGCGGCGGTGGGCAAGACGCTCGTCTCCTCGGGGCTCATCGACCGGGTGGCGAAGGAGCTCGGCCGCGCCCTGGTCGAGGTCCCGGTCGGCTTCAAGTGGTTCGTGCCCGGCCTGCTGGACGGCGCCCTCGGCTTCGGGGGCGAGGAGAGCGCGGGGGCGTCCTTCCTGCGCCGCGACGGGACCGTCTGGACCACCGACAAGGACGGGATCATCATGGACCTGCTGGCCGCCGAGATCCTGGCGCGCACCGGCAAGGATCCCGGGGAGCACTACCGGGAGATCTCCTCCCACCTCGGCGCACCCCGGTACACCCGCGTGGACGCGCCCGCCACGGCCCGGCAGAAGGCCATCCTGAAGCGCCTCTCGCCGGAGGCGGTGAAGGCCTCCACGCTCGCCGGCGAGCCCATCCTGGCGAAGCTCACCCGCGCCCCCGGCAACGGGGCCGACATCGGGGGGCTCAAGGTGGTGGCCGAGAACGGCTGGTTCGCGGCCCGCCCCAGCGGCACCGAGGACGTCTACAAGATCTACGCGGAGAGCTTCCGGGACGAGGCTCACCTGACCCGGGTCCTCGACGAGGCCCGGGCGATGGTCGGAGCGGCGTTCGATCAGGCATGATGCGCGCCAGCATGAGCCTCGATCCCCGTCCCCGACCCGTCGTGCCCGTCCGGCCGCTGCTCCTCGCGCTGGCCGCGCTCGCGTCCGGGTGTCACCACTCGAACGCCTCCCACGCCCAGGGCGGGAACGGCGCGACGGCCACCCCGCTGGCCGTCATCGACGGCCCCTCCGGCCGGAGCGCCCGGGTGCGGCTCGAGGTGGCCCGGACCGAAGCCGAGCAGAGCCGCGGCCTCATGTTCCGCGACCACCTCGACGCCGACGCGGGCATGCTCTTCGTCTTCGAGAGCACGGCCGACCACTCGTTCTGGATGAAGAACACCTACATCCCGCTCGACATGATCTTCCTCGACGGCTCCGGCGACATCGTTGGGATCGTGGAGGACGCCGAGCCGCAGTCGCTCGAGCCCCGGAGCGGGGGCGAGAGCCGCTACGTCATCGAGGTGAACGGCGGCTGGTCCGCCGCGCACGGGCTCCGCCCCGGCGATCACGTGCGGCTGGAGAACCTGCCCCTCCCGCCGCCGGCGCCCGGGGAGCGGTAGGGGCCGTGTGGCTCCGCTACATGGGGCTCGTCGCCCTGGTGCTCGCCCCGGTGGTGACCTGGCCGGCTCCCGGGGCCGGCGCGCGCCCGCCCTGGCTCGTGCGCCTCGCGATCCAGGCCGGCGCCGTCGCGGCGATCGGCTGGGTGGTGGTCCCGTGGTCGCGCGAGGTGCTCCGGACCGGCCACTCCTCGGACCCGTACGGCGCGCCGGTGCCGCTGGCGGCGGCGCTCGCGGCCGGGCTGGCCCTGGCGCGGCTCCGCCTGGTGCTGCGCCGGGCCCGCGGCTAGTCGCTCCTCCAGCCGCCCGGTCTCCGGCCGCGGCGTCCGGGCCCGCGCCCGGAGGAGGCAACCTCGCCCTCACCGGGCGGCCGACCTGGCGTACACTCGTCCGGCCGTCCCCCAACCACCCCGGAGACTCCTCCATGCGCCTGGACTTCCACGATGCCCTCCGCGCCGCCTGCCTGGCGGCGGCCCTGGTCCTCACCGCCGTCCCCGCCGCCGCCCGCGCCGGGGTGGTCCTCGACGCCTCGGTCGGCAAGGGCGTGCAGGTCTCGCCGGGGACCGAGGCCATGCCGACGAACGTCATGCTGGCCCCGGGCCTGAGCTTCTTCGACGACATCCTCGAGGCGCAGCTCGGGGTGGTGGCGGACCTGACCGACGTGCGCAACTCGAGCGTGCAGTCGCCCAAGCTCGACATGGAGCTGCGCCCGATGCTGAAGATCGCGCCGCCGCTCCTGCCCATCTACGGCAAGGCGATTCTCGCCGTCACCAACCTGACCGGAAACGCCGGCGGCACCACCGTCGCCTACGGCGGCGCCCTCGGGACCCAGCTCAAGCTGGCCGGGGTGGGGCTCTTCCTCGAGGCCGGGACGCTGCCGCGCAGCGTCAACGGCACCTTCGTCTGGGTGGTCGAGGGGCGGGCCGGCGTCTCGCTGAGCCTCTAGCCGGTCCGGCAGATC
>JAJXVM010000178.1 GCA_021782135.1 Myxococcales bacterium
CCGATCTGAACTCGCCGAGCCCGGCCACCGCCAGCCCCACCAGGCCGCCGACCGCGATCGGGGCCCGCCCGCCCCCGAGATCGGCGAGCTTCCCGACGAGCGGCCCACCGAGGAGCGCGGTCGCGCCGATCAGCGCGGTCTGGAGCGCCAGCACCCGGCCGTGCATCTCGCGGCGCGTGCCGATCTGGGCGATCGCCGTGGAGGTGGTCATGTACACGATGCTCGCCCCGCCCACGAGCAGCGCCGCCGGCACCGCCACCGCCACCGACGGCATGGCGGCGAGGAGCAGCATCGCCAGCCCGAGCGCCGCGGCGCTCAGGATCGCGTGCCGGAGCTCGACCAGCCTCCGGTGCGCGACGATCAGCGTCCCGACGACCCCGCCGGCGCTCAGCAGGGCGTAGAGCTCGGCGAACGCGGCCTCCGTGCCGTGGAGGGTGCGGGTGACGAACAGCGGCAGCGCGACCCGCAGGTTGAAGGAGAAGAGCCCCACGGCGGCGAACATCGCGTAGCTGATCCAGAGCCGCGGCTCGGAGGCCAGGTAGGCGAGCCCCTCGCGCACCTCGCGCCCGGTGCGCGGCGGCGGCGGCTGCCGGACGAGCTCGGCCTCGCGCATCCTCAGCAGGCTGGCGATCACCGCGAGGTAGCTGAGCGCGTCGAGGGCGAAGCACCAGGCGAACCCGACCGTCGTGACGAGGGCGCCGGCGAGCGCCGGCCCCGAGACCAGCGAGAGCGACACCATCGTGCCGTAGAGGACGACGGCGTTCGGGAGGGCGCCCTTCGAGACCATCTCGGGGACGAAGGAGCGCCGCAGCGGGTTGTCGAAGGCCAGGAGCACGCCGCCGGCGAGGGCCACCGCGTACAGGGCGGCGGCCGGCGGATGGGGCTGGAGCGCGAGCGCGGCGAGCGCCACCGACTGGGCCATCTCGAGCCCCTGCGTCACGAGCAGGGCGCGACGCTTGTCGACCCGATCGGCCACGGCGCCGGCCCAGGCCGCGAGGACGGTCATGGGACCGAACTGGCAGGCCACGAGCGCGCCGACGGCGAGGCCGGTGTGTCCGAGCTGGAGCGCGAAGAGGAGGAGCGCGACGTTGGTGAGCTGGTTGCCGGTGTTCGAGATCAGCTGGCCGACGAAGAAGAGCCGGAAGTTGCGGGTCTGGAGCGACTGGAAGGTGGTGCCGAGCGCGGTCCACGGCGGCCCGCGCGCGCCGGCCGCGCCGGGCGGACGAGGGGAAGGCGCGGTCATCGACGGTGGACCGGCGACGTCGGGTCGGGCGCGTCGGCGAGGCGCTCGAGGAGCTCGATCGACCGCTCGAGCGCGGCGCGCTCGCGCGGCGAGATCACGCCCTCGATGGCCCGGGCGAGCCAGGCGTCACGCGAGGCGATGGCCGACTCGAACAGCCGACGGCCCGCGGCGGTGACGCTGACGATGCTCCGGCGGCCGTCGGTGGGATCGGCCGCCGAGCGGACCAGCCCCCTGCGCCGCAGCGCCGCGAGCGTCTGCGCGATCGCCTGGTGGCTGACGCGCTCGGCGGCGGCGAGCGCGGACGCGGGGGCGGGCCCGTCGTCGCGGAGCCGCTTGATCACCGCCACCTGCGCGATGGGCAGGTCGACGCCGCCGGCCCAGGCCGCGTCGCGGAGCCGGCCGCGCAGGCGCTTGAGCGCGACCGCGAGCCGGACGGCGGCGGGATCGGCGGCGGAGATCCGGGGCTGGGCCATGGCGAGAGCATGACTCGCGCAAGCGACTTGCGCAAGAGGGTTGCCTGGATGGCCGCCCCGCGGAGGGCGGCGCGGTCACGCCGTCGGCCAGGGGACCCCGCGCAGCGCGCCGCGCCGGGCCTCCAGCACGGCCACCTCGACGGCGTGCTCGGCCTCGACGGCCGCCCCTTCTCGCGCGCGATCCCGCTGCGCCTGCTCCCGCTCGGCCACGGCCTCCCCCCACTCCGCGATGATGGCGTTCCACCGGGCCATGAGGGCCTGCAGCTCCTCGACGCGCCGGTCGAGCGACTCGGGCGGCTCCGCGGCGCTCTCGGCGGCGGCGTAGGCGTCGAAGAGGCGGTCCATCTCGCGCGCCAGGGCGTCGACCTGCGGCTCGTACCTGTCCACGATCGCCTTCGTCTGGACCAGGGCGGCGCGTGCCGCCTCGGTCAGCGCCGCCTGCTTCGCCGCCGTCCGGTGCAGCGTCTCCATCCAGTCCCGGTGGCAGGCCTCCAGCGAATCCGGTCGGTTCATGGCTGCGCCCCTTCCCGCGCGAGGGTCCGTCGGCTGCTCCAGGCGTCGCCCGGGGAGGCCGGGAGCCCCTGGGGAATCGCCCCTATCGTACCGCCTCCCGGTGGCTCGCCGCGGCCGGATCGCCAGGGGAGAGCGCGTAGGTCGCGATCCGGTGGTGGACGGCGCCGGCCGGTCCGGAGCGGCTCTCCACGAGGTGGAACGCGTCCACCGGGAGGGGCGGCGACGCGAAGTCCTGGTGGCGCTCCGCCCACTCGCGCAGGGCGCGGCGATCGCCGCCGCGAAACCGGGCCACGGTGACGTGCGGGTGGAAGGCGCGCAGGTCGGGCGCCACGCCGCCGGCGACGATCGCGGCCTCGACCGCGGCGTGCAGGGCGAGGAGCGGCGGCGTCGGGGCGACGCCGGCGAAGGCGAGGCGCGGCGGCCGGCCCATGAGCCCGGCCCCGCGGAGCGAGAGGTCGAGCGGAGCGCCACGCACCTCGGCGAGCCGGGTCGCCAGCTCGGCGCCGAGGCGATCGTCCACCTCGCCGACGAAGCGGAGCGTCACGTGGAGCGCCTCCGCCGCCGCCCACCGGATCCCCTCGATGGGCGCGCGCAGCGGCGCGATCGCGCCGTCGGCGCCGGAGAGGTCGAGGGCGACGAAGAGCCGGGCCACGGCGGCGATCCTCGATCGCCGCCGCCGCCCGCGCAAGCCACGGCCGCCGGGCCTAGGGCACCCAGCGCGCGACGGCCGCGTTCGAGCTGTTCTGGCAGTTCGGGCTCCCGAGCACCCACATGTCGTTCGCGTCGACCAGCTCGACCGTGCGGAGCGAGCCGCCGGGGTTGGCGGGGACGGGGGCGTGGCCGGTGAAGAGCCACGTCGCGCCGTCGGTCGTGCGCAGGACGCCCCAGTCCCACCAGGCGATGCCGTGGGTCGCGTCGACGAACCGGACCTGGTTGTTGTACGGAGACGGTGCCGTGGCCCAGGGGCTCCAGGTCGTGCCGCCGTCGGTCGTCTGGATGTACTGGATGGGCGTCCCGGGGCAGCTCGGCTGGGCGACGACCCAGGCGGTGTCGGTCCCCGGGATCCAGGTGATGCGCCCCTGCGTGAACGCGCCGCAGCTCGGCGAGATCGTCTTGAAGTTGTAGGAGCTGAACCCGTCCTGGGTCACGAGCACGCTGCTCGTCTGGGCGTCGCCGTCGTACCCCATGGCGACGCAGTGCAGCGGGTTCACGTCGGAGCAGGCGAGGTCGACGCCGGCGAAGTCGGTGGGGACGAGGCCGTTCTGGGCGCAGGTCGTCGCGCCGCCGCTCGCGCAGACGTCCCAGACCAGGTTCCAGGTGTGCCCGCCGTCCGTCGACTTCATCAGGTCGGCGCGCGCCTTCGATCCCTGGACGCCGCCGCTCTCGGTGCTCACCCAGAGCGTCGAGCCGGCCTGCGCGACGCGGGTGGCGCCGATGGCGCCGGGGCCGATGGTCTGGGCGCCGAGGCCGTTCGCCGTGGTCGTCCAGGTCGTCCCGCCATCGGTCGACCAGGCGGTGTCGCCCCCGTCCCCCAGCGACAGCACGTCGGTGCCGCTCGCGACCAGGTAGCCGTTCTCGAAGTTCCCGGGGATGGTCGTGTAGTAGTTGTCGACGGGGGGCGGCGCGATGATGTTCGAGCTGGCGACGGTCCAGCTCACGCCGCCGTCGGTCGTCTTCATGACCACGCCGTGGACGGCGCTGTTGGTGGGGTCGACGCCGCCGCCGATCTTGAAGCTCGCGTAGCCGGTCGTGGCGTCGGTGAACCGGAGCTGCGCCTCGGCATTGCACACGTTGTAGCCGGTGGCGAGGTCGTGCTCCTCCCAGTGCCAGCGCACCGGGATCGACAGGCCCGCGACGCCGGCCTCGCTCACCGTGTAGGTCGTCGGCGGCGCCCGGGTGGCCGCCTGGAGCAGGTCGACGCTCGGGTTCCCCCCGCCGTCGAGGTCGTCGATCAGCAGGGTGTAGGTCCCTCCCACCGGGACGTCGAGCGAGAAGGCGACCGGGAAGCCGCCGTAGGGGGCGCCGGAGACGGGCGTGGCCACCGTCGATCGCCCGGAGCCAGCGGCCGTGACCATGAGGCGCGCCGGGGAGCCGCTCGAATCGAGGAGCCAGGCGCCGGCGTTGCCGCCGTCGACGATCTGACCGGCGATGGCCGCGGTGACGGTGAAGGGCTGGGTGGCCGAGACGCCCGTGCCCACCTGCACCTGGATGAGGCCGGGGACCGACCCCGCTCCGGCCGGGACCGTCGCCGTGATCTGCACGTTGGACCAGCTCAGGACGGGCATGGGGAGCCCGCCCAGCGTCACGGTCCCCGGCGAGTTGCCGAAGGAGGTCCCCGTCAGCGTCACCGTCGCCCCGACGTGCCCCTCCGCGGGGCTCACGCTGGCGATCGCGGGCTGCCAGTCGGTGAAGTCCACGTTCCCGGCGTCGGCGGTCGTCACGTTCACGGCCGCCGAGGAGGGCGTGAAGCCGTGGGCCGCGAGGGACGGGGCGACGGTGTACGAGCCGGGGGGGAGCCCGCCGAACGCGTACGTCCCCGCGGCGCCGGTCGTGGCGGTCCCCGAGACGGGACCGGTCAGCGCCACCGTGACGCCGGCCGGCGCCGCGCCGGTGACGGCCCCGGAGATCTGGTAGGCGGTCACGCAGCTGCCGGCGGCGCAGACCTGCCCCGCGCCGCAGGCCGCGCCGTAGGTCCCCGCCCCGGCGTCGGTGCAGACCGTGCCGCCGCTCGACGGTCCCACGAAGACCGTGCTGAAGTGGGTCCCCTGGGCCTCGACCGCGTCCCCGGCCGCGGTGACCGTCGCCGCGACGACGTCGTACTCGGTCGAGCTCCCCGGCTTCGACCAGAAGACGGCCGGGCCGGCGAGCCCCTTCGGCAGCGGCAGGGTGATGGTGACCGGGCTCGCGAAGGTCGTGCCGGACGGCTCGAGGGCGTAGATGGGCGCGCCGGTCGGCGCCGTCTGCCCGGTCGCGCGGATGGTGATCTGGGTCGTCGCGGCGAGCGCCCCGGCCGGAACGACCAGGGTCGGACCGCCGGAGAGCGCGACCGTGCCGCCGGCGCTGCCGATGGCGCCGGAGGCGCTCGTCGGAGCACTCCCCCCGCCGCAGGCCGAGGCGGAGGCGAGGAGGACGGCGAGGGCGGCCAGCGGGACCGGGCGGACGGTGGCTCGATCGGGGGTGCGGGGCTGGTGCATGGCAGGCTCCAGGCGCCGGGTGAGTCCGGCAGGAGCTCGGGGAATGCAATGTTTGCACCCCTCCGAAGCGTGCGAAAGCTCGGAACATCGCGCCGGAGTGATCGCGACCCAGGGTCCGTCCGCCAACCAGGTTCGCGCCGGCCGGTCGCTCCGGCCCGGTTTCCCCCGCGGAGGAGGAGCCGGTTCGCGCGGGTGGCCGCGCCCTTCGCCGACGCCCTGGCGCGACCGGGGGGGGCGTCCTCCGGCGGGCGGCCCGCTAGATCTCGGGCGCCGACGACGGGATCAGGCAGACGAAGACGAGGGGCGCGGGGCCGGCGTTGCGGACCTGGTGCTCCGCCCCCCCGGGGACGAACACGACGCTCCCCGGCCGCACCGGGATCGACCGGCCGTCGCAGAGCACCTCGCCCTCCCCGGAGTGGTAGAACATCTCGTGCTCCCAGGCGTGGGCGTGGCGCGGCGTGTGTCCCCCGGGGCCGATCTCGAAGACCCGCATGCAGAAGGTCTCGGCGCCGTCGGCCTTGCCGATGACCACGCGGCCGGCGACGGCGCGGGCTCGCCCGTCGTCGAAGAGCTTGGTGGGCGCCTCGGAATAGTGGATGGCCTTCACGGATCCTCCGCGCGGGCGCGGGTGCGGGCGGGCATCGCCGGGTCCCCGCGGTCGCCTCCCGGGGAGTAGAGCAGGGTGGCCTCCGCGGCGCCAGCCGGCGCGCGGGGCGCCCAGGTCGTGCGGGCGCGCGCGAACTCCTTGCCGTCCTCCTCGCGCGCGACGGCGTGGAGCCGGGTCCCGTCGGCGAGCGCCGCCGAGCGGGCGCGCACGGTGGCGCCCCGGTGGCACTCGGCGAGGAACTGGACGTCGAGCTCCGCGACCCGGCGATCGCGCCAGCACTCCTCGTCCACCGCCTCGAGCATCCAGGCGAGGTAGCTGGCGTTGGTGACGTGCTGGTTGCCGTCGATGTCGGCGAAGCGGACCTGGAAGCGGCGCTCCTGCTCGAACGCGCCGGGCGACGGCGGGAGGGGCGCGGCCGCCGGGAGCACGTGGTCCGCGCGGGCGCGGAGCGGTTCGGGGAGGATCCGGTCGGGGCGCAGCGGCCGGCGCGTCTCGAGGTCGACGACGAACCAGGTGGTGACCGCGCGCCCGATCTCGAGCCCGTCTCGCCGGAGCACGAAGTCGCGCAGCGCCGCGAGCCGATCGAGGCCGCTCGGCCAGGTCTCGACCGTGAGCACGTCCCCCAGGTGGACCGGTCGATCCAGCACCATCCGCTCCCGCGCCAGGACCCAGGTGGCGCCCAGCCGCCGCAGGTCGGCGAGGCCGAACCCGAGCGCGTCGGCGGAGCGCCCCGCGGCCTCCTGCAGGTACCCGGCGAGCGTGGCCGGCGCGAGCAGGCCGAAGGCGTCGGCGTCGAAGGAGTGGACGGTGAAGGGGACGGCGGTGACGGGGCGGTCGGGCGCCATGCCGGGGCAGGAGAGCACGGCCGCCGCGGCGCCGACAAGCGAGGCGAGGGCGGGGCGCGCGCGCCTCGCGGAGGGGCCCGCGCGGGCGCGGGCCG
>JAJXVM010000179.1 GCA_021782135.1 Myxococcales bacterium
CGGACGCCCCGCTGCCCCCGCGCGCCGCCGCGCCGGACGACCCCGCCTCGCTCCTCTTCACGAGCGGCACCACCGGCGTCCCGAAGGGCGTGCTCCTCAGCCACCGCAACTTCACCGCCCTGGTCACCCGCCTCGCCGGGCTCTTCGACATCGGGCCGGGGGACGGGCTGCTCTCGGTGCTGCCGCTGCACCACACCTTCGAGTTCGCCTGCGGCCTGCTGACGCCGCTCGCGCGCGGCGCCGAGGTGGAGTACCTCGACGAGCTCACCGCCGACACCCTGGGCGACGCCCTCGCGAGCGGGCGGGTCACCGCCATGATCGGCGTCCCGGCGCTCTGGTCGATGCTCCACCGGCGCCTCACCCAGGAGCTGTCGGCCCGCCCGGCCGCGGTGGAGGAGGCGGTGCGCGCGCTGCGCAAGGGCAACGCCCTGCTGCGCGACGAGCTGGGCGTGAACCTGGGCAAGCTCCTCTTCTGGCCGGTGCACCGCCGGCTCGGGGGGCGGCTGCGGATCCTGGTCTCGGGTGGCTCGGCGCTGCAGCCCGAGGTCCAGCGCGCCTTCCACGAGCTGGGCTTCGACCTCTACGAGGGCTACGGCCTCACCGAGGCCGCCCCGGTGCTGGCGGTCTCGACCCCCCAGGACGGCGCGCGCGCCGGCAGCGTCGGGAGGCCGCTCCCCGGGGTCGAGCTGCGCATCGACGGGCCCGGGCCGGACGGCGTGGGCGAGGTGCTGGCGCGCGGGCCGAACGTGATGCTGGGCTACTTCCGAGCGGGGGCGGAGGCGCCGGAGGTCGACCGCGCCCTCACCGGCGAGGTGCTGGAGGGCGGCTGGTTGCGCACCGGCGACCTCGGCCGCCTCGACGAGGACGGCCGGCTCACCCTGGTCGGGCGCAAGAAGGACGTCATCATCGACGCCGACGGGAAGAACGTGCACCCCGACGAGATCGAGGAGCTCTACCGGAGCGAGGAGCTCCTCGAGGAGCTCGCCGTGGTGGGGCTCCCCGACGGCGCCGGGGAGAAGGTGGCGCTCCTCGCCGTGCCCCGCCGCGCCGGCCGCGACCGCGACGAGACGCGGCGGCTGGTCGAGGCCCACCTGCGCCGGGTCTCGGCCGGGCTCCCGTTCCCGAAGCGCGTCAAGGTCTGGCACCTGGTGGACGAGCCGCTGCCGCGCACCTCCACCCGCAAGGTGAAGCGCAAGGAGGTGGCCGCTGTCCTGCGCCGGCTGGAGGAGGCGGCGCAGCAGGGGAGGCGGACGCGGGAGCCGGCGGCGCGCGGCGACGGCTGGCTGCTCGACCTCGTCGCCGGCGTGGCGCGGCGCTCCCGGGGAGAGCTCTCGCCGGCGTCGCGGCTGGCGGGCGACCTCGGCTTCGACTCGCTCATGCTGACCGAGCTCACCGCCGCCCTCGAGGAGGCCGGGGTGCCCGCCGGGCTCGCCGAGCAGGCCGGCCGCGCCGAGACGGTGAGCGACCTCGCGCGGCTGGTCGCCGGAGCGGTCCACCGCGAGGGCGCCGCCGAGGAGCCGGCGCCGGCCGGGGCCCGCGCGCCGGAGGAGATCGCGGTGCCCCCGGCGCTGGCGGCGCTGGGGCGCAAGCTCCTCGCCGCCGGCCAGCAGGCGCTCTACCGCGACGCCTACGGGCTGAAGGTCACCGGCGAGGCCTACGTGCCCCGCGACCGGAACTTCCTGGCGGTGGCGAATCACGCCAGCCACCTCGACATGGGGCTCGTGAAGGTCGCCCTCGGCGACGCCGGGGAGAAGCTCGCCGCCCTGGCGGCGCGGGACTACTTCTTCGACACGCGGTGGAAGCGGGCCTACTTCGAGAACTTCACCAACCTCATCCCGATGGAGCGCTCCGGCTCGGTCCGCCGGAGCCTGCGCGCCGCCGAGGAGGCGCTGCGGCGCGGCTACAACGTCCTCATCTTCCCGGAGGGGACCCGCTCGCGCGACGGCGCGATGGCGCCCTTCAAGGCGACGGCGGGCTACCTCGCCCTCACCTGCGGCGTGGACGTGCTGCCGCTGTTCATCCGCGGCACGCACGAGGCGCTGCCGCCGGGGAAGGCCCTGCCCCGGCGCGCGGAGCTGCAGGTGCACGTCGGGCAGCCCATCTCCGCCGTGGAGCTGCGGCGCCGCGCCGAGTCCTTGCCGAAGGGCGAGGCGCACCGGGCGGCCACGCAGGTGATCGAGGACGCGGTGCGGCGCCTCGGCGGGCTGGAGCCCTCGGCGCGGGCGGGCCACCCCCTCCCCGGCCCCTCCCCGCGCGCGGGGGAGGGAGGCGCGGCGAGCGCGCCGGCCCCCCGGCACGAAGAGGTTTTGGCTGCCCAGCCCGCCCGACCTCTTCCCCTCTCCTCCCGCGGAGGAGAGGGCCAGGGAGAGGAAGCCTCCTCCGCCCCGCTCTCCGCCTCCTCCGAGGAGCCGGCGTGAGGATCCTCGTCACCGGCGCCACCGGCTTCCTCGGCTCGCACCTCCTGCCGCTGCTGGCGGAGGCGCACCACTCGCTGCGGGTGCTCGCGCGCGGCGAGGCGCCCGCGGCCGCGGCCCTCGGCGCCGAGGTGGTGACGGCGGGGCTGCGGGACCGCCCCGCCCTCCGGCGCGCGCTCGCGGGCGTGGAGGCCGTCTACCACCTCGCCGGCCAGGTGGAGTTCGACCCCGCCGACCCGGCCGCGCTCTTCGACCTGCACGTGCAGGGCACGCGGGTGCTCCTCGAGGAGGCGCACGCCGCCGGCGTCGGCCGGGTGCTGCTCGCCTCCACCAGCGGCACCGTCGGCATCTCGAAGGAGCCGCGCGTCGCCACCGAGGCGGACGACTACCCCCTCACCACCGCCGCGCGCTGGCCCTACTACCTCTCCAAGATCTTCCAGGAGAAGGCGGCGCTCCGGGTGTCGCGCGACACCGGGCTGCCGCTGGTGGTGCTCAACCCCTCCCTGCTGCTCGGCCCCGGCGACGAGCGGCTCGGCTCGACGAGCGTGGTCTGGAAGCTGCTCCAGGGCCGGGTCCCGGCCATGCCCGGCGGCGGGCTCTCGTTCGTGGACGTCCGCGACGCCGCCCTGGCCTTCGCCCGAGCGCTCGAGCGCGGCCGCCCCGGCGAGCGGTACCTGCTCGGCGGCCACAACCTCTCCTTCGCGGACCTCTTCGGCCGGCTGGAGCGGCTCTCCGGCGCGCCGGCGCCGCGGCTCCGCCTGCCTTCGCGGCTCAACGTCGCCGGGGCACGGCTCCTCGGGCGCTACCACGCCTGGCGCGGGAGCGAGCCCGAGCTGGACGCGCCGTCGGTCGAGATGGGCGAGCACTTCTTCTACGTGGACTCGTCGAAGGCGACCCGCGAGCTGGGCTTCGCCCCGCGCGATCCGCAGGAGACGCTCTTCGAGACGGTGCGCTTCCTCGAGGAACGGTTCGGCCGCCCCGGCGCGGGCTCCCGCGCTACATCGCCCCGCCCGCCGCGTCCCTGAGCTTGCGCACCCGCGCCACGCCGCACTGGGTCCCGCAGGCGGCGCAGATCTCGTAGGTCATCTCCTTCACCACCAGCACGTCCGGGTGCCCTTCCGCCGGCGCGAGCCTCGCTCCGCAGTCGGGACAGGAGAGCTCCGCCACCCGCTCGGCGCGCCGCAGCACCTGCGAGCGGCGCCGCTCCGGCGGACAGGCGCTGCACTCGACGCCGTACAGGTAGCCGAGCTCCTCGCGCGGCGGGATCTCGTCCAGGTCGGCGCCGCAGTACTGGCAGAGATCGGTGGCCACGGCCCATCCATGATGCGTCCGCGCCCGGGGGAGCGGAAGCGCGAGCTACCCGGCGACTCCGTACAGCAGGCTCGCCAGGGCGGCCAGCGCGAAGAGGCTCCCGAGCACCGCGCCGACGCGGCGCCAGGCGGAGCGCGGAGGGCCGACCACCCGCGCCAGCGGCGCCATGCGGTCGCGTGGATTCCACCGGGCCGGCTGCGCCGGCCCGCGAACCAGCGGCGGCTCGGACGCGACGGCGAGGGGCGCCGGAGTCCGCTCGGGCCCGCGGGCCTCGAGCAGCGACTCGGCTCCGGAGACCACGAGCTCGGGCGTCTCCTCGCTCCACGGGACGACCACGTCCACTCCGGCCTGCACGAGCCCCTCGGCCGCCTGTTCGAGCCCCGTCGGCAGCACGACGACGATGCGCAGGCCGGCCCGCCGCGCCGGGCCGAGCAGCGGCGCGAGCACCGCGATCCGCTGCGGGCCGTCGTACTCGAGGACCAGCAGCCCGCGGCTCGCGTTCGCGAGGACGAAGGTCGGCTCGAGCTCCCCGGTGATGCCGACCACCACGCGCCGGCGCTGGCGGAACGCGCCCGTCAGCGCCCGCACGAAGGGGCGGGAACCGGCGACCACGATTCCCCCGGTGTGCTCCATGGTGGGGGAAGGTAACCGGTCGCCAGCCCGGACGCCAGCCGCCTGAACAAGGGAAATCCCTCGGGGTCACCACATCTTAGGGTCGTCTCATCGGCCGAGAGGGTCCGTTCAGGCCACGCGCCCCACGCGGCCCACCGCCGCCCGCCAGCAGAAGGCGCAGCGGGGCTCCCCCTCCCGAGGGGCGTCGGACGCGCCCTGCTCCTGGAACTGACGCACGTCGCGCTCGATCGCATCGACGAGCTCACGAGCCGTCTCGAGCACCAGCCGGGCGTTGGCACGCTCCAACTCACTCGCCGCGGCGTCCGCGACCTCCTCCATGCCGGGGAGGGCCTGCCGGAGCGACGCGCCGAGCAGCTGCTCGACGCAGGCCACCGCAGCCGCCTTCGTCATCCGGCCCGCTTCGACGGCCGGGTCCCGGTTCGAGTGGGTCATCCGTCTTGCTCCTCCACGAGGGAGTCAACGCCCGACGACGTTGCCCCGTGAACAAGGTACTCCTCGGGACCGCCGGGCGGAGGCTTTTGCGATGTCGGGGGGCTGGCCCTGACGGGCTTGCAAGACAGAGTGGGATATTGGAGGCACCGGGCGGATTCGAACCGCCGAATACGGATTTTGCAGACCCGGGCCTTACCACTTGGCGACGGTGCCCTATCCCTGACGCACGAGCGTTCTATCGGCACTCCCAGGGGCTGTCAACGCGGGAGCGTGGGCGCCGGGCGCCGCGCTTCCAGCGGTCGCCGGCCGCACCTCGGCCCGGGCCACCCGCACCCCGCTCCGGTCGAGCGCCCGCACCAGCGAGGGCAGCTCGGCGCCCGCCAGCCGGGCGAGCGAGCCCCTTCCGCCCACCGCCAGCTCGACGCCGCGTGCCCCCTGGACGAGCGAGATCTCGAGGGTTGGCCCGAGAGACATCCGGAGCTCCGGCCCGGCGCTCCGCTCCCGCCGCCGCAGCTCGAGCGTGAGTTGCTCGGCCGCGATTCGCCCGGCGAGCGAGCGCGGCGGCTCGGGGGCGGACGCGGCGGCTGCGGAACCGCCGGCGGCCGGCGGCGCGCTCCCGGATCCTCGGCTCTCCGCCTCCGCGCGCCAGGGAGCGGGAGCAGCCTCCGAGGCCGCCGGGGCCTGGGAGCCCGGCCCGCGCTCGTCGAGGTCCCTCCGCTCCCACTCCCCTTCCGCCGCCTCGTCCATCGCGGCGCGGCGCTCCCGGAGCGCGCCCGAGAGATGAGCCGCGGTCGTGAACCGCCCGCTCGAGAGCCGGCGAGAGAGATCGACGGCGGGCCGCGAGCCGCGAGCAAGGCGCCAGGCGGGCTGGAGGAGCCGGAGAGAGAAGGGGCGCGCCGGAGCCGCGCGGGCCGTTGCCAGGCGAATCCCACTCTGCGTCGCGCCGGGCACCCCTCCCCTCTCGGACATGGCCGGGGAGGATTGCAGCCGCCGTGCCCGCCGCGACGTGCGCCGGGCCGGGAGCGCCGGCGGGCCGCGCCGGCCGCGGGACGGACCCGGGGCCGCGCGGCGCTCGCCCCCGCGGGCGCGGGTGCACTACACTCCGGCCCCTTGCGCCGCCTCGCCATCCCCATCCTCCTCGCGATCCTCTACCTGCCCGCGCTCGGCGCGTCCGAGTCGGGCACGCACCCCGACGAGTCCTACTACCTCGCGATCAGCGCGGAGATGGACCGCGACGGCGCGTGGCTCACGCCGACCATGGACGGCATTCCGTTCTGGTACAAGCCGCCCCTCCTGTACTGGGGCGAGCGGGCCGCCTACTCCGTCTTCGGCCGGGGCTTCTTCGCGGCGCGGCTGCCGGCCGCGCTCTGCGCGGCGGCGCTGGCGCTCCTCACCGGCGCGCTCGCCCGGCGCATGTACGGGGAGCGGGCGGGGCTCCTCGCCACGCTCTTCACCGCGAGCAGCTTCGGCTTCCTCAAGTTCGGCCGCATGGCGATGATGGACGCGCCGATGGCGCTCGCGCTCACGCTCGCGGCGTACGGCGCCTGGCGCGCGGTGGCGGAGGACCGGCCGCGGCTCCTGCTGCTCTGCGGCGCCGGAGCGGCCATGGCCACCATGCTCAAGGGGCCGGTGGGCGCGGTGCTGGTGCTGCTCCTCGCGGGCGGGTGGCTCGCCGCCTGCCGCCCCCGCCTGCTCGCCTCGCGCGCCACCCTCGCCGCCTTCCTCCTCGGCGCCGCGCTCGCCCTGCCCTGGTACGCCCTCTCCCTCTGGCGGCACGGGCACCGGTTCTGGCAGTTCTTCGTGGTGGAGCAGAACGTGGACCGCTTCCGCCACCCCTGGACGCTCCAGGGCGAGGCGGTGCTGCTGGTGGGCTTCCTGGTGTTCCTGCTGCCCTGGACCATCCTCTTCCTCGGCGCGCTGCCCGCGCCGCGCCGGCTGCGGGATCCGGCCCTCCTCCTGCCGGTGATCTGGATCGGGGCGGTGCTGCTGCTGTTCACGGTCCCCTCGCTCAAGTGGCCGCACTACGGCCTCGCCTGCTCGCCGGCGGCGTTCCTGCTCGCCAGCCGGGCCCCGCCGCCGCGCTGGGCGCGCCTCGCCACCGCGGCCGCGCTCGCCCTGACCGCGGCCGCGATCGCCCTCGCGCTGCGGTTCCC
>JAJXVM010000180.1 GCA_021782135.1 Myxococcales bacterium
CCCGGCCCCCGTCGAGGAGCGCGGTGGGCCGGGCGAGCAGCTCGGCGCGGGAGTAGGCCCGCTCCGCGCCGGCCACCGCCGCGAGCGGCTCCACCACCTCGCGCGAGGGGGCGACCAGCACCACCCGCACCCCGACGCGCGCCGCGCTGGCGGCGGTGGTGAGGGCGCCGCCCCAGCTGGCGTCGGGGGAGGCGGGGAGCATGAGCACCAGCAGCTGGGGGGCCGCGGCCCGGAGGAACGGCTCCAGCTCGCCGGCCGCCGGCAGCGCGTAGACGGCGTGCCCGGCGCGCGCGAGGTGGAGGTGGAAGGCGGCCGCCAGCTCCGGATCGGCGCCGACCACGAGCACCCGCGCGCTGCTGGAGAGGCCGGCGGTCACGCCCCCCGACCTCCCGTCTCGATGAGCAGCCGCCGCTCCAGGTCGGCGCGCACGGTGGCGTTCGAGAGGGCGGTGTCGAGCGAGATGCGCTTCGCCTCGTGCAGCTTGTAGAGGTGCTGGTCGAAGGAGTGCATGCCGAGGTCGGCCCCGGCGGTCTCCATGTAGTGGCGCAGCTCCTCCATCTTCGCGCCGTTGCGGATCGCCTCGCGGACCGTGCTCGTGGCCAGCAGCGCCTCGACGGCCGGGATGAGGCCGGCCGCGTCGGAGCGGAGCAGCAGCCGCAGCGACACCACCGCCTGCAGGTTCTCGGCGAGGCGGGCCCGGACCGTCTCCTGCTCCTCGGAGGGGAAGAGCCCCACCACCCGGCCGATGGCGCGGGGGACGTCCGGGGTGTGCAGGGAGCTGATGACGAGGTGCCCGGTCTCGGCCGCCTTGAGGCAGATGTCCACCGCCTCGCGGTCGCGCAGCTCGCCGACCATGATCACGTCCGGGTCCTGCCGCAGCGCCGCCTTGAGGGCGTCGGAGTAGCTGGCCGTGTCGGTGCCCACCTCGCGCTGGATGACGAGCCCCTTCGCCGAGCTGAAGACGAACTCGATGGGGTCCTCCACGGTCACGACGTGGAGCCGCTCCTGCTGAATGATGTGGCTGATGATGGCCGCGATGGTGGTGGACTTTCCGTTCCCGGTGGCGCCGGTCACCAGCACCAGCCCGCGCCGGGCGTCGGCGATGGTGTGCACCACCGGCGGGAGGTTCAGGCTTCCGAAGTCGGGGATGGTGAACGGGATGGTGCGCAGGATGGCGCCCCAGCTGCCCCGCTGCTTGAAGATGCTGGCCCGAAAGCGGGAGACGCCCGGGATGGCGTAGCTGCGGTCCACCTCGCGGAAGTCGAGCGGGGCGAAGCCGGCGCCCGGCGCGGCCAGCACGTAGCCCGCGATGGCCTCGGTGTCCGCCTCGGTCAGCGGCGGGTACTTGGCCGCGAGCAGATCACCGAAGACGCGGTAGGTCGGCGGGTAGCCGACCTCGAAGTGGACGTCGCTCGCCTGCCGCTTGACCGCCAGCTGCAGGAACGAGTGGAACATCTCCTGGCCGAGCGGCCCCTGGGCTTGTCCTTCCATGGCGCTCCGGAGTGTAGCGCGGCGGGCGGGCGCCCGGCCAACGGCATCTACGTCCATTTGTCCCTACCTTGGAAAACGTGCGGGTCGCCCTCGTCTCTACCCCCTTCGTGTCGGTGCCGCCGCGGACCTACGGAGGGACGGAGCTGGTGGTCCACGATCTGCTCGGCGGGCTGGCGCGCGCCGGCCACCACGTGACGCTCTTCGCCACCGGCGACTCGAGCGCCGAGGATCTGCGCTTCGCCTTCCCGCGCGCCGTCTGGCCGCCCGACCCCTACATCGAGCTGCTGCACTGCGCCCAGGCGGCCCGCCAGATCGCCGCCGGCTCGTTCGACGTGGTGCACGCGCACTCGCCGGCCATGCTGGCCTTCGCCGAGCAGCTGCGGGCGCCCCTGGTCTACACGCTGCACCACGCCCGCGAGGAGCGGCTGTCCCGGTACTACGCCGAGCGCCCGGGGGTGCGCTACGTCGCCATCTCCCGCCGCCAGGCGGAGCTCGAGGGGGGGCTCGTCTGCGAGGTCGTCCACCACGGCCTCGACCCGGCGCGCTACCTGCCGCTCGAGCTTCACGCGCCGCCGGCCGCGCCCTTCGCCTTCTTCCTGGGGCGCCTCTCGTGGTGCAAGGGGCCGGAGCTGGCGGCCGAGGCGGCGGCGCGGGCCGGCATGGAGCTGCTCGTGGCCGGCAAGTGCCACGGGGACGACAACCCGCCCGGCTGGGAGGAGCGGGTGCTCCGTCCCGCGCTGGCGAGGCCGGGCGTGCGCTGGATCGGAGAGGCCGATCTGGCGGCGAAGCGACGGGCCTTCGCCGCCGCCCGCGCGCTCCTCGTCCCCATTCGATGGGAGGAGCCGTTCGGGCTGGTGCTGGTCGAGGCCATGCTGGCCGGCTGCCCGGTGGTCTCCTTCCGCCGCGGCTCGGCGCCGGAGCTGGTGGAGGAGGGCGTCACCGGGTACCTCGTCGACGACGTGTCCGGGATGGCCCGGGCGCTGCAGCGGTCGGCCCGCTTCGACCGGGCGGCCTGCCGGCGGCGGGCCCTGGAGCGGTTCTCGAGCGAGCGGATGACCCGCGATTACGTCGCGGTCTACGCGCGCGCGGCCGGGGGCCGCGCCCGGCCGGTGGCGGGCCGCGGCGAGCCCGCGAGCCACAGCGGCGCGCTCTAGCGGCCGGGAGGAGGAGCGGGATGGCAGAGCCAGCGCACGCCGATCCGGTGGAGCTCCTCGGCTACTCGGACCCGTCCGGCCGACCGGAGGCGACCGGGGTCGAGAAGCTGGTCCTGAAGCGCGGGAACCTGTTCCTCGTGGCCAACCGGCTCGGGGACCTGGCGCCCTTCGGCGCCCGCGACCTCGGGCTGTTCCTCACCGACACCCGCCACCTCTCCGGCTGGAAGCTCACCGTGGAGGGCGGCCCGCCGCTCTGCCTCTCCACCCAGGTGTCCACCGACTACGTGGCCCAGGTGGACTTCACCGTCACCAGCCTGCACCAGGGCGACCTGCTCGGCGCCGACCCGGTGAACTACGTCCACCTGCGCCGCGACCAGCTCATCGACGACGCCTTCGTGGACCGGTTCGTGCTCACCAACTTCCTCGACCGGCCCATCGACTACTGGATCGAGCTGTCCTGGGCCGCCGACTTCGCCGACGTCTTCGAGATCCGCGGCGCCCGGCGGCCGCGGCGGGGCACCTACCTGCGGCCGGAGGTGCTCGGCGCGGACCGGGTCCGCCTGCGCTACCAGGGCACCGACCGCCGCAGCTACGTCACCGAGATCGGGGTGGCCGGGGCGGCCGCGGCCGCCGACGGCCACGACCGGCCGGTGAAGATCGCGCGGCTCGACGGCGAGGGGGCGCGGGTGGCGTTCCACCTCGAGCCCGGCGAGGACACCGAGGTGACGTTCACCGCGGCCGCCGAGGTCGGCGAGCCGCGCCCGCACCCGTCGATCCCGTACCGGGAGCGGGCCCGCGCCTCGCGCGAGGACTACGCGCGCTGGGCCGAGGGCTGCACCCGCTTCCGCTCCTCCCACGACGTCTTCGACCTGGCGATGGAGCAGGCGGTGGCCGACCTGAAGGCGCTCAAGGTCTTCCACTTCGGCCAGCCGGTGATCTCGGCCGGGATCCCCTGGTACACCTGCCCCTTCGGCCGGGACGCGCTCATCACCGGCTTCCAGGCGCTGCTGGCGACGCCGGACGTGGCCCGCCACGCGCTGCAGTTCCTGGCCCGGCTGCAGGGGACCCGCGACGACCCCTCGCGCGACGAGGAGCCCGGCAAGATCCCGCACGAGATCCGCTTCGGCGAGATGGCCGGCGCGGGCGAGGTGCCGCACACGCCCTACTACGGGTCGGTCGACGCGACGCCGCTCTTCCTGGTGCTGCTCTCCGAGTACCACCTCTGGACCGGCGACCGGAAGACGGTGCAGGAGCTGATGCCCGCGGCGGAGGCCGCGCTCGGCTGGCTCGACCGGAGCGCCGACCTCGACGGCGACGGGCTGGTGGAGTACGCGCGGCGGGCCCCGCGCGGCCTGCGCAACCAGGGCTGGAAGGACAGCTCGGACGGGGTGCCCTTCGCGACCGGCAAGCCGGCCGAGCCGCCCATCGCGCTGGTCGAGGTCCAGGGGTACGCCGCCGACGCCCGCCGGCGCATGGCCCAGCTCTACCGGTACCTCGGCCGTCACGAGGAGGCCTCGGCGCTCGCCGCCGCCGCCCGCCGGCTGGCGGCCCGGATCGAGGAGCGCTACTGGATGCCGGAGCGGCACACCTACGCCATCGCGCTCGATCGCGACAAGCGCCAGGTCGACGCCGTCACCAGCAACCCCGGCCACCTCCTCTTCTCGCGCGCCGTCCACGACCTGCGGGCCCGGGAGGTGATCGAGTCCCTGCTCTCGCCGGAGATGTGGAGCGGCTGGGGCATCCGCACCCTGGGGAGGGGCCAGCGCGCCTACAACCCGCTCAGCTATCACAACGGGACCATCTGGCCGCACGACAACTCCCTCGCGGCCATGGGCATGAGCTACTACGGGCACACGCGCGCGGCGGTCCGGGTCTTCGACGGGCTCTGGGCGGCGGCCCAGCACTTCCGGCACCTGCGCATGCCGGAGCTCTTCTGCGGCCTCGACCGGACCGGCGGGAACTTCCCGGTGCACTACCCGGTGGCCTGCTCGCCCCAGGCCTGGGCCAGCGGCGCCCTCTTCCTGCTGCTGCGCGCGGCGCTGGGGATCTTCCCGGACGCCCCCCGCCACACGCTCCACATCGCCTCGCCGCGGCTCCCCGCCTGGCTCGACGAGCTCACGCTCGAGGGGGTGCGGCTCGGCTCGGCCCGGGCCGACCTCCGCTTCACCCGCAGCGGCGACGGCACGTTCGTGGCCGTGAGCGGCGTCGAGGGCGGGCCGCTGCACGTCCGCATCGACCTGCGGCGGTGAGCCGGGTCGGGGGAAACGGGCCCGCGGCCGCCTCGTGCCACCTCCGGGGCGGTGCGGGCCGTCCGCCGGGCGGGTAGGAACCGGCCGTGATCGAGAGCGTGGAGGCGGGGCGGGGCGGGCTCGCGCGGGCGGGCTACGTCGCCTCGCGCGAGATCGCCACCGCGGTCTTCCTCGCCGACCGGCTGGAGAAGCCGCTGCTGGTGGAGGGGCCGGCCGGCGTGGGCAAGACGGCGCTCGCCGCGGCCTTCGCCCAGGCGACCGGGCGGCGCTGCCTCCGGCTGCAGTGCTACGAGGGGCTCGACGAGGCCAAGGCGCTCTACGAGTGGGAGTACGGCAAGCAGCTGCTCTACACCCAGCTCCTGCGCGATCGGCTGGGGGAGGCGCTCGGCGGGGCGGCCAGCCTGGCCGAGGCGGCCGACCGCCTCGCGGCGGAGGGGAACGTCTTCTTCAGCGAGCGGTTCCTGCTGCCCCGGCCCATCCTGCAGGCGGTGACCAGCGAGGCGCCGGCGCTCCTGCTCGTGGACGAGATCGACAAGGCCGATCCCGAGTTCGAGGCCTTCCTGCTCGAGGTGCTCTCGGAGTGGGCCGTCACGGTGCCCGAGCTCGGCACCTTCCGCGCGCGCCACGTGCCCCGGGTGGTGCTGACCTCCAACGCCGCGCGCGACCTCTCGGACGCGCTCGCGCGCCGCTGCCTGCACCTCTACCTCGATTACCCGTCCCAGGAGCGCGAGCTCGAGATCCTCCGCGCCCAGGTCCCGGAGGCGCGGGAGGCGCTGGCGAGGCAGGTGGTGGCCGCCGTGGCCCGGGCGCGGGCGCTCGATCTCGAGAAGCCGCCCTCCATCGCCGAGGCGCTCGACTGGTTGCGGGGGCTGGTCGTGCTCGGGGCCGAGTCGCTCGATCCGGCGCTCGCGGCCGAGGCGCTCGACCTGCTCGTCAAGCGCGAGGCGGACGCCCGGAGGGTGCGGGAGCGGCTCCGGGAGGTGCTGGGAGGCTGATCGCCGCTCGCCCGCTCGCCGGTGGAGCAGGGCTTCCGGGCGGCGGCGTGCCTACATTCCCGCAGGCACGGCCGGAGGGCTCGGGCCCCGAGGAGGGGCTGGGCGGCGCGATGGACACCAGACGCATTCTCATCGTGGAGCCGGACGGGGCCGTGTCGCGCCGGATCGCCTCGATCGCCGAGGCGCGAGGGCTCGCCACGGACCATGCCGGGAGCGCGGCCGAGGCGGAGCGGGTCCTCTCCGGGCCGCTCCCCGGGCTGGCCTTGATCCGGGCCGAGCTCCCCGACCGGAGCGGGTTCGCGCTCTGCACGCAGCTGCGCCGCGCGCCGCGGACGGCCGACCTGAAGGTGGTGCTCGTCTCCTCGGAGGGCGCCCCGGACGCGGTGGCGGCCCACGCCGCCGGCCCCGGAGCGGCGGACGCCTACCTGGGCTTCCCGCTCGACGGCGGCGCGCTGGCCGAGTTGCTCGGGCGACTGCTCGGGCCAGGCGCGGAGGAGGGGCCGGGCGCGGATCTGCGCGAGGCGCTGCAGCGGCTCTCCGAGGAGCGCGCCCGCTTCGCGGACCGCGAGCGGGATCACGCCGCCGCCCTCGAGCGGCTGCTGCTCGAGAAGCTCTCCCAGGAGCAGGCCCTGGCGGAGTCGGAGGAGCGCCGGTCGCGCGAGGCGCGGGAGGCGGAGCGCGCCCGCCGGGCCCTCGAGGAGGAGGTGGCGCGGGCGCGGGGGGACGCGGAGGAGGCGGTTCTCTTCGCCCAGGGCTGACTGTGCCCCCCGTTGCCTTCCCGCGGTGGCGCGGCTAGGGCCTCGCCATGACCCCGGCCGCCCCCCGACCTCGAAGGACTGCCTTCGTGCAGGGGCTGTGGGAGTGCGGCTCGAGCCCCCCGACAGCCCAGCCGCGCAGGCTTGTCTCGAGCAGTACTTCGCCGAATTGGCGGCGCGCTTCGACACGGTGCGCAGCTGGGGCGCCTACACCACCCACCGCGACCCGGTGCTGGGCGTGTTCGCCAACTACGAAGTGCCCAACGCAAAAGACCCGGACGACGCG
>JAJXVM010000181.1 GCA_021782135.1 Myxococcales bacterium
GCGCCACGGCGGCGGCCCGCAGGAGCAGGTTGCGCAGCTCGCGGACGTTGCCGGGCCAGGGGTGGCGCTGCAACAGCTCGAGCGCCGCCGGGGAGAGCCGCAGGCCGGTGCGCCCGAGCTGGCGGGCCGCCTCCTCGAGGAAGGCGGCGGCGAGCACCGGCAGGTCGCCCGAGCGCTCGCGCAGCGGCGGGACCGGCACGGTGAGGACGTCGATCCGGTAGTAGAGGTCCTCGCGGAAGCGCCCGGCCCGGATCTCCTCCACGAGCGGCTTGTTGGTCGCCGCCACCACCCGCACGTCGAGCGGACGGGGCACGCTCCCCCCGAGCCGCACCACCTCGCGCTCCTGCAGCACCCGGAGCAGGGCGGTCTGCGCCGGCGGGGGGAGCTCGCTCACCTCGTCGAGGAACAGGGTGCCGCCGTCGGCCTGCTCGAACTTGCCGGCGTTCCCCTCGCGCCGGGCGCCGGTGAAGGTCCCGGCCTCGTAGCCGAACAGCTCGGCCTCGGCGAGCCCGCCGGGGATGGCGCCGCAGTTCACCGCCACGAACGGCCCCTCCCGGCGCGCGCCGGCGGAGTGGATGGCCTGGGCGAAGAGCTCCTTGCCGGTCCCCGACTCGCCGCAGAGGAGCACCGGGAGCTCGTTGCGGCTGGCGACGCGCGCCAGGGTGAGCGCCTCGCGGAGCGCCGGCGAGTCGCCCAGGATCCGGCCGAAGTCGTAGCGCGCCGCCGGCGCCGGCCGGGCCGGCGCCGCGCGCCCGCGCCCCTGCGCGGCGGGGGCGAGGAGCCGGAGCACCGCCCCGGCGACGGCCCGGTCGTAGCGCACCGGCTCGAGCACCAGCCGGCCGCCGGCGGCTCCCGGCCAGGCCAGCGGCACCTCCCCGGCGTTCCCCGGGGCGGTCCGGAGCGACTGGGCGACCGCGTCCTGCAGCGTGAGCGGCAGCTGGTTCCCCTCGAGCGGGAACCGCCGCCGGGCCGCGTCGTTGGCGGCGAGCAGCCGGCCGCGCGGATCCACCGCCAGCAGGGCGTCTCCGCTCTCGCGCGCCGCGCGGAAGGTCCAGGCCACCACCTGCTCGCGCAGCGCCTGGATCGAGCGCAGCCGCTCCTCGATGGTGGAGGCGATGGCCCGGGCGGCGACGATCGCCTGCAGGTCGTGGGCGTCCCAGGGGCCGGTGATGTCCACGGCGCCGACCACCTCGGCGGTGCCGGGCAGGATCACCGGGGCGGCGGCGCAGCTCCAGGACTGCCAGGCCTCCACGTAGTGGGCGGAGGCGAAGATCTCGACCGGCCGCCGCTCGCGCAGGGCGGTGCCGGGGCCGTTGGTGCCGGCCGACTCCTCGCGCCAGTTGGCCCCGGGGCAGAAGTTGATCTCGGCCACCCGCTCGGCCACCCGCGCGTCGCCGTCGATGGAGAGCATCCAGCCGGCGGGGTCGAAGAAGGTGAGCACGTGGCCGCAGGGGGCGAGCCGCGCGGCGAAGTCCCGCAGCACGGGCTCGGCGAGCCGGAAGACCTCGTCCTCCTCGCGGCGGCGGCGCAGCTCGTCGGGGGAGAGGAGCCGGGCGCAGCGCCGCAGCCCGGGGTCGATGCCGTAGCTCTCCCGCGCGCGGCGCCACGAGCTCGCCAGCTCGGCGCTCAGCCCGTCGATCTCGACGCCGTCGCCGACGAAGGAGCTCCAGGCCCGATCGAGAAATCGTCGCCGTGCGAGCTGGTCGCGCGCGTCGGCCGCGAGGGGCATGCGTCGACCGTACACAGCTTCTCGAGCGAGGGACAGCGGGCCCCCCGTCCGGGAGGCGGGCGACGCGCCGCGCAGCGGACCGAGCGTCTGGATCGCCGCGGGCGAGCGGGCGGGCGCCGCCCGGGCCGGCCGCGGTCTCGCTCGCCCTGCACCGCGCGGCCGCTCTCCCGGTCCCTGTCCTGCGGCTCAGAGCCCGCCGCCGACGGTGAGGGAGACCATCGTCTGGTTGAGGAGCTGGTAGGCGATCTCGCCGAAGGTCATCGGCCCGACCACGTCGCCGGTGGTTCGCCCCTCCAGCGAGGAGTGCAGGTAGTTGAGGACGCAGTTGCAGGAGAAGGCGGTCTGGCCGCCGAGGCCGGACGGGAGGGCCGAGACGAACGCGCCCACGTAGTCGGCCACCGGGCGGGCGTGCCGGTACTCCACCCCGGAGAAGACCGGCGCGTAGAAGTGGACCTCGCCGCGCTCCCGGTCCACCGACTGGAAGCTCACGTTGATGCGGGCGCCGCAGTAGTCGGCCACCAGCGGCAGGCGCGGGTCGAGCCGGCTCTCCTCCAGGTACTCGACGAGCCCCCGGCGCCGGCCGTCCACGTCCACGATCCGGCTCGAGAAGCCGGTCTCGGGGAAGGTGAGCACCGGCCCGTCGCCCCGCTGGAAGATGTTGAGGATGTCGAGGCGGGCCACCTTCCCCGGCGGCAGCGCGACCTGCATCACCACCGCCTCCTGCTCCAGCGCCTCGCCGGTGGTGCCGTCGAACACCTTGGGGGTGGACCTCCCCACGTCGTCGAGGTGCACGCCGGAGATCCAGCCGAAGAGGGGCACGGTCGCGAACTCGTCGTAGACCGGCGCGTTCATGGCGAAGGAGAGGTGCACCCGGCTGAACGCCGGCGCGATCATGATCCCGAGCCCGCCGGGCGGCAGCTCGGCGTAGACCCGCGAGATCTCCCGCTCCCTGTAGCGCCGGATCGCGGCGCGGCGCAGCCCCTCCGGCAGCCGCTCCGCGAAGATCCGCCGGCGGTCGGAGACCCCGCCTCGCTCGGTCATGAAGTACGGGATGGTCCCCGCGATCCAGGCGCCCCTGGGGAGCCGGCGCAGGGGCTCCTCGTCGCCCGCGAGCAGCAGCGTCTCGCCGCGCTCGATGAGCGCCGCCACCTCCTCGACCTCCAGCAGGTGCCGCCGCATGGCTCGGCTAGCCCCCCGACTCCGGACGGTAGACCGGCACCACGTACGGTCCCTCCGGGATGACCGCCACGCGCGGGTCGCCGCTGCGGCGCACGCTCTCGCGGACCGCGTCCTCGAGCGAGTCCACCACCTCGACCCCGGTGAGCGCCCGGTCGGCCTCGGCCAGCCGCCCGGAGTAGAGCCGCACCCGGGCGGCCCGCATGGGCTTGAGCTGCATCTGCGTCTGCCACTCGTCCACGTCGGCGAACCGCTTGCCGGCGATCTCGCGCAGGAAGCCGTCGGGGCCGAGGCCCACGAGCCGGCGCTGCGCCTCGACGTACTCGCGCGAGCCCATCCCCTCCGAGCACTCCGAGGCGATGAGGAGGTCGGCGTCCGGCGCCAGGATGTCCATCGGCGCCACCATGCCCTTGACCGTCTGGTAGTAGGTCTTGTCGAGCGGGTAGCCGGCGGCGCTGGTGAGCACCGTCCGGAAGCGGCGCGGCACCGGCACCTGGGCGTAGCGCTCCACGAACTCGACCGCCCGGGCGTGGCTCGCCGCCAGCTCGCCGTAGTTCACGAACGAGAGCCGGCGCGCCTCGTCGATGACCGCGTTGATCGAGAGGACCCGCCCCAGCAGGCGGGCGATGGCGAGCTGCTCGGCGTGGAGCGGGTTGCCCGCGAGCACGCAGTTCTCGGCGCGCGGGTGGGCCATGAAGCGGTGGCTGTGGAAGGTGGTGATGGTCTCGCGGTGGGCGACGCCCGGCGCGATCACCTTCCGGCCGCCGGAGTAACCGGCCATGAAGTGCGGCTCGACCAGCCCGGTGACGAGCTTCAGGTCGGCGTCGGCGAAGCGGCGGTCGAGCTTGACCGGCGTGCCGGCCGCGGTGCGCCCGAGGTCGAGGTGCGCGGCGTCGTCGCGCGCGTCGTGGTTCTCGACGCGGAAGGTGCGCAGGACCCACGGATCGCCGACCAGCTCCTCGAGCTCCGCCCCGAGGTTGGGCCGGTGCAGACCGGTCGCCACCAGCACCCGCACCTGCTCCGGGGCGAGGCCGGCCTCGAGCAGCGCGCGCAGCGCCGCCGGCAGGAGGGCCCCGTTCGGCACCGGGCGGGTGATGTCGCAGATGAGGACGCAGGCGCTGCGGCGGCCGCGGGCCTCCTCCGCCAGCGGTCGCGCCTCGACGGGGGACGCGAGCGCCGCCGCCACCGCCGCGGCGGCGTCGGGGAGCACCGGCATGGCCGGCTTGCGGATGACGGTCGCCTGGACGCCTTCCGGGAGGCGGACCGGCAACGAGCCGCGACCGTAGTTCAGCTCGACGTCCATCGGAGGGACCTTTCGTGGATCCATCCTAACCGGGCGCGGCGGGCCCCGCCCACGCGGGCCCGGACCCGCTCAGCGCTTGCGCTTCAGGGCGGAGAGGATCTTGGCCTTCCTGCCCTGCTCCGCCGAGGGAGCGACGGTCCGCACCCGCTCGGTGGCCGGGCCGGCGACGGCGGCGGCGCGGCGCGGGGCGAGCCCCCGGTCGCGCAGCTTCAGCCAGGCCTCGATCTCGTAGGAGAGGAGCTCGATCTCGGCGTCCGAGAGCGCCTCCACCCGGGCGAGCGGGGCGGAGCGCGGGAGCGACGCGCCGAGCCGCATGCGGAGGACGCTCTCCTCGGCCTTCTCCAGGCCGAGGAGCGAGCCGCGACGGAGGGCCGCCTGCGCCTGCGCCTCGGTGACCACCGCCGTCGAAGAACGCTTCTTGTCCATTGCTCGTCCTTTCCCCGCTCATGGTAGGCGGCCCCGGGGCGCCGTCCAGTTTTCGACGGCGCCGGCCCGATCGGAAGGCGAGTGATATCGGGCGCTTGCCCGCATGGCCGCCAGCCGCCTTGCGCGGCCCCCACCCGGGCGCCATGAAGGAACCATGAGCGACTGGCGCGAGAACCTCATCGAGAGCGACGAAGGAATCGCCGACCTGCTGTCGAGGACGAGGCGGGTGGCGGTGCTGGGGATCAAGACCGAGCAGGCCGCCGGGCAGCCGGCGCACGACGTCCCGGCCGTGCTCCAGGCGAAGGGGCTCGAGATCGTGCCGGTGCCGGTCTACTACCCCGAGGCGACCGAGATCCTGGGTCAGAAGGTCTACCGGAAGGTGGCCGACGTGCCCGGGCCGGTCGACGTCGTGGACGTGTTCCGCCGGCCGGGCGACATCCCGCCGCACGTGGACGACCTGCTGGCGAAGAAGCCGCTCGCGGTCTGGTTCCAGTCGGGCATCCGCAACGAGGAGGCCGCCGAGCGACTCGCGCGCGCCGGCATCCTGGTCGTGCAGGACCGCTGCCTCAAGGTGGAGTGGAGGCGACACCGGGGCTGAGGCGGCCCCGGGTCGCCCCCTGTTCAGCCGCGGTTCGCCCCGCTCGCACGCGCCTGGAGCTGCTGGTCGAGGTCCCGCCAGGTCTGCTGCGCCGAGGACGCCTCGGCATCGAGCGTCTGCGCCTTCCGGGCCGAGTCGTCGTAGTCGCGCTGGGCGTTCATCACCCGGTTGGTCATGGCCACCATGTCGTACTTGCCCGCGGCCGGGATCTGGGCCGCCTGCAGCGCCTTCTCCTTGGCCAGGTTCACCTTCGCGGTCTCCACCTCGAACCGCTTCTGCGCCGCGTCCACCGCGGCCTTGCGCGAGTCGATGAGCTTCTTGGCGTAGGTCATGTGCGCGTCGGCGGCCCGCCGGTGCAGCTCGGCCGTCTCGGTCAGCTCGTGCGCGCGCGCCTTCTGCTCCGGATCGTTGCTGTCGGTCGCGATCTTGGTCTCGGCCTCGGCCCGCTTCTTGTCCGAGTCGGCCGCGGTCTGGTCGGCCTTGGCCAGCTCGTCCTCGTGCTGGGTGTCGGTGAGGCGCAGCTGGGCCCGCGCCAGCTCATCTCGCGCCTGCGTCACCTGCTGCCGCGCCTCGTCCACGGGCTGCGTCTGCCCTGGCTGCAGCCGGCCGTAGTCGGCATCCGAGACGGTGGCCATGCCATGCTCCGCCCGCCCTCCGGCGCAAGCGCCGGCCGAGAGGGCGAGCGCGGTGATGATCGCTCGCTTCATAGTGGGATGTTCCTCCTGCACCCAAAGCTAAGTCGCTCCGGGCACGGCGGCGGGAGCCCGCGCGCGCTGGGCCCTCGCTAGAGGTAGATGCCGAACCCGAGCCGAAAGGAGGCCTGGGCGAAGCCGTCGCCCATCGGATCGTACATCCCGCCGCCCTGCTGCCGGTCGCCGCCGTAGCGCTTGCCCTCGACCTCGAGGCTGAAGAAGAAGTCGCGGGTGAGGAACAGGTCGACGCCGGCCGAGGCGCCCAGCGAGGCGCGCCAGGTGGAGTCCGGGTCCACCGAGCCGGCGCCGAGCGCCACGCCCAGGAACGGGCGCACCCGCCCCCGGTCGTTGAAGTCGTACTTGAGCCCCACCTCGACCGACCGCGACACCTCGCCGTACTCGAAGCCGGCCCGGAGCCGGGCGCCGCCGGTGGGGGCGCGGAGCTCGAAGTCGAGCTGCCCCTCGGGGAAGCTGCCGGAGCTGCCGCTGGCGTCGCCGAAGCTGGTCACGCCGAGCGGCATCCAGACCACGCCGAAGGTGCCGCGGGGCGCCTCGCTGGCGTGCGGCTGCGCGGACCGGTAGCGCCAGGAGGGCGGCGGCGGAGGCGGCGGGGGAGGGGGATAGTCGGGGTCGTACTGTCCGAGCGCGGTCGCGAGCAGCAGGGGGAGGAGGGTCATGGCGTCTCCGGGCGGTCGCCCGCTCGCCGTGCGAAGGGCGTGCCGCGGCGCTCCGGCGTCCAAGTCCGCGAAGATGCAGGGGCCCGGTGCCGGGCCGGCGCGGGCCGCGGCGGCACGCCGTGGCGGGGTGGCCGCGCCGCGGCCCCGCCGCCGGAGCTAGCGGACCTTCTCCGGCCGGGCCGGCTCGGGCTCCTCCTCGTCCTCCTGCCCCGCCTCCCCGGCCCGCTCGCCCTTCTTGCGCAGCCCGACCGCCTCGAGCGCGCGCGCCACGCCGTGGGCGCCGGGCTCG
>JAJXVM010000182.1 GCA_021782135.1 Myxococcales bacterium
CGGCGCGAGCGCGCGCTCCGCCGGCTGGCGCCGCCCGCCGCGGCGCCGGTGCCGGTGCGGGTGGCGCTGGTCCGGGGAGGGACCGTCGCCGAGGCCGTCCGCACGGCGGCCCTGGTCCAGGCGGAGACCGCCGCCACGGTCGCCGCCCAGGTGGGCGGGGTGCTGGTCGAGGTCCGGCGGCGCGAGGGGGACCGGGTGGAGCGCGGCGATCTCCTCGCCCGCATCGACCCGCGCACCTTCGACGACGCGCTCGCCTCGGCGCGCGCGCGCCAGACCGCGGCGGCCGCGGAGCTGGCGCGCCTCGAGGCGGTGTTCCGGCGCGACCAGGCGCTCTACGCCGGGCAGGCCATCTCGCGCCAGGCCTTCGACGCCAGCAAGGCGCAGCTCGAGGGCGCCCGCGCCGCCGACGTGGCGGCGCGGCGCGCGCTCGAGACCGCGCGCACCACCCGCGCCTACGCCGACGTGGTGGCGCCCTACCGCGGGGTCGTGACCGCGCGCCTCGTCGAGCCCGGCGACCTGGCCTCGCCGGGCAAGCCGCTCCTCGCGCTCCTCGCCCCCGGCCCGGTGAAGCTCGTCTCGAAGCTCTCGCAGACCTCCCTGGCCGGCATCGCGCCGGGGACGACGGTGACGTTCTCGAGCGGGACGCTCACGGCGGCGGGCCGGGTGACGCGCGTCTACCCGGCGCTCGACACCGGCCGGCTGGGCAGCGTGGAGACCGTCCTCCCGGAGGCGCCGTTCTCGCTGCCGCCTGGCGCCATCGTGGCGGCGAGCTACGACGCCCCCCCCGTCGCCGGGCTGGTGGTGCCCGCGCTCGCGCTGCTGGAGGGGCTCACCGAGTCGCTGGTGGTGCGGGTCCGCGAGGGGCGCGCCGAGCCCGTGCCGGTCGCGGTGTCCGCGCGCGGCGCGCGGGAGGTGGTCGTGCGAGGACCGCTCTCGCCGGGCGAAGCGGTGGTCCTGGGCCTCCCGAGCGAGCTCATGGCCTTGACGGCCGGCACGCCGCTCCGGGTCTCGGAGCCCGAGATCGCGGCGCGCGCGCCCGCGAGGCGGCCGTGACCTTCGTCGAACGGTACGTGCGCCGACCGCACCTCCTGCTCTCCTTCGTGCTCCTGCTCTCGGTGGTGGGCCTCGTCGGCTATCACCGGATGCCGGTCAACCTCTTCCCCGACAGCGAGCGCCCGCAGATCGCGGTGGTGACGGTCTGGCGCGGCGCTTCGGCCGACGACGTCGCCTCCGAGGTGAGCCGGGTCATCGAGAAGGAGCTCAAGACCATCGACCGGGTACGGCGCGTGACCTCGACCTCCAACGACGAGGTCTCGGTGGTCACCGCCGAGTTCCAGTACGAGAAGGGGCTCGACTCGGCCGCCACCGACGTCCGCAGCGGCCTCGACAAGATCCGGCCGCTGCTCCCCGCCGACCTCCGGCCCTTTCAGGTCTTCAAGCTCTCCGCCGCCACCCCGGCGGTCCTCACCCTCTCCCTGAGAGCGCGCGAGGGCTCGCACCTCGACCTGGCCATGATCCGGCGGCTCGCGGACAACCCCGTGAAGGAGCGGCTGCTCCGGCTGCCGGAGGTGGGCAACGTCGAGGTCTTCGGCGGATATCAGAGCGTCGCCCGCGTGACGCTCGACCCCGACAGGCTGCAGGCCTTCCGCCTCTCCCCGGGCCAGGTCGCGAGCGCGCTGGCGGCCCAGAACCGGAACGCGCCCGAGGGGCTCGTCGTGACCGACGCGACCCACGTCCTCCTCAAGAGCGCCGGCGAGTTCCGGGATCTGGGCGAGATCGGCCGGGCGGTGGTGAGCCCCGGCCCGGGGGCTCCCGTCTACCTGCGCGACGTGGCCACGGTGCGCGCGGGGGTGCAGGAGCGGCTCTCCGCGTTCCATGGCAACGGCCAGCCCGCCATCGGGATCAACGTGCAGCGGCCGCTCTCCGGCCATGCCCTCCCCAGCATCCAGTCGGTCCTCCGGGAGCTCCCGGCCCTGGAGCGGGACTACCCCGGCGTCGTCTTCGAGGTGGCCGACACCCAGGGCGAGCTCATCGAGAAGAGCGTGGGCAACATGGGGGACGCGCTGCGTGACGCGATCCTCATGACCGCGCTGGTCATCTTCCTCTTCCTGGCCGACGTCCGCGGGATGCTGCTCGCGGCGATCTCCATTCCGTTCACCTACCTCGTCACCTTCGCCTTCATGTGGCTCTTCGGGTTCGAGCTCGACATGGTGACGCTCACCGGGGTGATCCTGGGCGTCGGCATGCTCCTCGACGACGCCATCGTCGTCCTGGAGAACATCGAGCGCCACCACCACCAGCTCGGGAAGGACCTCCGCCAGGCGGTGGTGGGCGGGACGGAGGAGGTGATGCTGGCCATCCTCTCCGGCACCTACGCGACGGTGGTGGTGCTCGTGCCCATCGTCTTCATCGGCGGGTTCGTGCAGACGGTGCTGCGGCCGCTGAGCCTCACCCTCTCCATCGCGCTGCTCGCCTCGTACGTGGTGTCGGTGACCATCCTTCCCATCCTCGCGCCCTTCGTCCTCCGGCTCGGCGGCAGGGTGGAGCGCTGGCGCTGGGAGCGCGCCCTCGACCGCTTCGTCTCCGGCAAGGTGCTGGGACCGGTCCAGGAGTTCTTCGCCGGCGCGGTCCGCTTCGCGCTCGGCCACAAGCCGATCTTCCTCATGCCGGCGGTGATGATGCTCGTCCTCACCGGGCGCGTGCTCATGCCGCTGGTCGGCCGGGACCTCATGCCGCCCATGGACACCGGGATCTTCCGGGTGACCTTCGAGGCCTACCCCAACAGCTCGCTCGAAGGCGCCGAGAGGCTCCTCGCCGAGGCGGAGCGCATCGTCTGGGCGCAGGGCGGCGTGATCCGCACCGCCGGCACGCTCGGCTCGGAGCCGGGCGTGCTCTCCTTCGGATCGGGGCGCAACCCCCAGCAGGCCTTCCTCACGGTGCACCTCGTCGATCGGTTCCACAGGAAGCGAACGCTGTGGCAGGTCGAGGACGACGTGCTGCGGCAGCTCCGCGAGGTGCCCGGACTGCGCTACCCGGCGGTCTTCGACTACGGGGCGACGCCGCTCTCCACCATCCGCTCCACCGTGGACGTGATGGTGAGCGGGCCGGACCCGGCGACCCTCGACCGGCTCGCCCGGCAGATCGAGGCCCGGATGCGCTCCGTGGGCGGGCTGCGCTCGCTCGCGCGCACCTGGACCTTCGATCGGCAGGAGCTGCGCTTCACGCCGGACGCGGCGGCGCTGAGCCTCTCCGGCGTCGACGCGGGCGGCGTGGCGGCGCAGCTCGGGGCCCAGGTGCAAGGCGGCCCCGCCACGCTCTTCCGGGTCCCGCAGCAGGACTCCTTCCCGATCTGGCTGCAGGCGAGCGCGGGGCGGCGCTCGGGCGCGGGAGACCTCTCCACCCTCCCCATCCTGACCGCGACCGGCCCCGCGCCCCTCTCGTCGCTCGGCTCCCTCTCGCGGGCGCTCGTACCGACGCTCCACACGCGCCAGGACATCGCGGAGACGGTGGACGTGCTCGGGTACCGCGGCACCGACGCGGTGAGCCACATCGGAGAGAACGTCGAGCGGGCCCTCGCCGGGCTGGAGGTGCCGCCCGGCTACACGGTGCGCGACGAAGGCGAGCGCGAGGCGATGGCCGAGTCGTTCTCGGCGCTCCTGGCGGCGCTGCTCCTCGGCCTCGTGCTGCTCTACTTCTCGCTCGTCCCGGCGTTCGGATCCTTCCTCCACCCGCTCACCATCATGGTGGCCATCCCGCTCGGGCTCATCGGCGCCGCCTGGGCCATGCTCCTCACCGGCAAGCACCAGTGCATGCCCTCGTTCATGGGGATGATCCTGCTCGCCGGCATCGTGGTGAAGAACAGCATCCTGCTCATCGACTTCATCCAGGAGCGGCGGGCCCGGGGCGCCTCGATGGAGGAGGCGCTGGTGGAGTCGGTGCGCGTCCGCACCCGCCCCATCCTCATGACCGCCGCGGGGACGGCGGCGGGCATGCTGCCCATCGCGCTCGAGTGGGCGGTTGGCCTGGAGCGCCTCTCTCCCCTCGCGGTGGTCGCCATCGGCGGGCTGGTCGTGTCGACCTTCCTCACGCTGGTGTACGTCCCGGTCGTCTACGGTCTGCTCGAGGAGGCCAAGGCACGGCTCGGCGGGTGGTTCGGTCGGCGACGGATGCCGCTCGAGAATCAGGATTGAGGGCGTCCGGGCTCCGCCGCCAGGTTGTCGACCTCTACGTTCGCGCGAAGCCACCGCCACGCCCGCCTCGCGACCCAGGTGCACGATCGCGCCCGTCCAGCCTTCGAACGGCCCCCATCCGCGATGTTGCGGCGCCGCGAGCATCCCGGGCAAGGTGCCGATGAGGCTCGCCATGGCCAAGACCATCATCGAGGGGGTCGCCGGGCTCGACCGGCTCGTCGGACGGGAGCTCGGCGTCACGTCCTGGCGAACGCTTCGCTTCGAGGACATCGTCCGCTTCGCCGACGCGACCGGCGACAGGCAGTGGATCCACGTCGACCGGGAGCGCATCGCCCGCGAGAGCCCCTTCGGCGTTCCCGTCGCGCACGGCTACTTCTCGCTCTCCACCATCGCGGCGCTCTTCTTCGAGATCGTCGAGGTGAGGGGCGTCTCCATGGTCGTCAACTACGGCCTGAACCGGGTGCGCTGGCCGACGCCGCTCAAGGAGGGGGCGTCGTATCGGCTCCGCCTCACGCTCCTCGAGGCCAAGCCGAGCGGCGGCGGGCACGACGCGCTCCTGCTGGCGACCATCGAGATCGAAGGCGAGGCGAAGCCGGGCTGCGTCGCCGAGGTCGTCTTCCGGTTCCTCTGGACCTGACCTCGCGCGCGGCGGCCTCGGCGCCGTTCGCGCGCGCCACCGCATCGTGCCGTCCGGCGGCTCAGCGCGCGCCCGCCCCCGCCTGCACCCGCAGCGCGCGCGCGACGTCCACGAAGGCCCGGAACGCCGGCGACACCTGCGACCGGCTCGGGAAGTAGAGGAAGAACCCGGGCACGGCCGCCGCGTACGGCTCCAGCACGACGCGCAGGGTCCCGCGCCGGAGCGGCTCGGTGATGAGCGGCTCGAACGTGTAGAAGAGCCCCACGCCCTCCTCGGCCAGGAGCCGCATCAGCTCGGTGTCGTTGGTGGTGACCCGGCCCTGGACGGGGACGCGCCAGACCCGGCGCCCGCGCTCGAGCTCCCAGGCGTAGCGCGCGCCCTCCCTGGACGTGCGGATGCCGATGCAGTCGTGCTGGAGGAGATCCTCCGGCCTTCGAGGCGCGCCGCGCCGCGCCAGGTAGGAGGGGGCCGCCGCCACCACGAACCGGCCCGGCGGGGCGAGCCGCACCTGCACCATGTCGCGCTCGATGGCCTCGGTCAGCCGGACCCCGGCGTCGTAGCCTTCGGCGACGATGTTCACGAAGCGGTTCTCGGTCTGGACCTCGACCTCCACCTTCGGGTGCCGTGCGACGAACGCCGGCAGCAGCCGCGCGACGAGCGCCACCGCGGCAGCCGGCACCGAGAGGCGCACCCGGCCGGTCACCTCGCCCGGCCGGGCCGACACGGTCTTGAGCGACTCGAGGGCCTGGTCCACCGCCGGGCCCGCGTTCTCGAGCAGCCGTTGCCCGGCGTCGGTGAGGGCGACGGTGCGCGTGGTGCGGGTGAGCAGCGTCACGCCGAGGCGCGCCTCGAGCTGGCGGACGGACTGGCTCAGCGCGGAGGTCGAGACGCCGAGGTCCCGCGCGGCGGCCGCGAAGCCGCGCCGCCGCGCCACCGCCAGGAAGGAGTTCAGCGCGTTGAGCGGGGTGAAGGCCACCGTGAAGCTTTCCTACACGAGCGAGCCGGAGGGCGCCAGCCGGGAGGGCACGTGGCGCGCCCGCGCGCGGTCCTCCCGGCCGTCCCGCTCCAGCAGCTTCGAGACGACCGCCGCGACCGCCAGGACGGCGAGCCCGGCGCAGAGGGCCTGCGGCAGGGAGAGCCGCGGCCCGATCCGGGTGGCGAGCCCCGGCATCTCCAGCCAGCCGTAGACCAGCCCGACGTGCACCGCGTAGATCGGCAGCGACGAGCGGCTCAAGGGCGCGAGCGCGGACGAGAGCGCGGCCGGCGCCGCCTCCAGGAGCGCGAGCAGCAGCAGCACCATCCCCAGCCGGTGCGCGAGGAGGGCCGCGTGCTGCGGGGGGAGGCGCTCCATCCCGTGCAGGTGGGCGCCCAGCAGGAGCGCCGCGCCGGCGGCGCAGAGCGAGACCCCCCTCGACCGCGCGCCTCCCGTGAGCAGGGGGATGGCGGCGCCGGCGAGCAGGTAGGCCACCCACGGGAAGAGCGGGAACGCCGACGTCCCCCCGAGCGCCTGCGCGAGGGCGAGCGCGGGGAGGCGGTGGGGCTCGAGGTGCGGGAGGCTCGTCGCCACCCCCGCCCAGCCGGCGGCGAGCAGGAGCAGCACCGCGCCCCGCGCCAGGCCTCGCAGGGGGAGCGCGCGGAGGCCCAGGAGCAGCAGGAGCCCCAGGCCGATGACGTGGAGCGCGTCGAAGGCCAGGAACCCGCGCCAGGCCTCGAGGTCGCCGCGCAGGAAGCCGCCCCAGTCCCAGCCGGGCAGCCGGAGCGCGCAGGCGACGAGCAGCAGGAGCAGGCTGCGTCGCAGCAGGCGTCGGGGCACGCGCTCCGGGGCGCGGCTCGCCGAGACCGTGAAGGCCCACCCGGCGACCACCAGGAACAGCGGCGCGGTGAGTCCGCGGAGCCGCCAGTACGCCTCCACCGCGGGTTGCGCGCGGGCGGCCGGCGCGAGCACCGCGTCGAGCGTGTGGCCCATCACCATCGCCAGCACGCCGAGCCCGCGCGCCACGTCGAGCGAGACGATCCGTCGCGCGCGCCACGGCGGCCGGGGGC
>JAJXVM010000183.1 GCA_021782135.1 Myxococcales bacterium
GACCTGGCGCGGGCGCGCGGCGAGCAGGGCGCGGCGGCGCGCGCGCTCGCCGCCCGGGTGGACGAGCTGCGTCCGCGGCTGGCCGCCCGCGCGCGGATGGGGCGGATGGGGGAGCTGCGCGTCCTGGCCTCGGCGCCCTCGCTCCCCGAGCTGGTGAAGCGGCGCTACCTCTTCGATCGCATCCTGCGGAGCGACCTCGAGCTGCTGCGCGCCTCCCAGGGAGCGCTCGCGGAGGCCGCCACCTCCCGGCAGCGAGCCGAGGGCGAGGCCGCCCGGCTGCGGTCGCTCACCGCCGAGGTGGCCGCGAGGCGCGCCGAGGCGGCGCGGCTCCGGGCCGAGCGGCAGCAGCTCCTGGCGCGCCTGTCGCTGGAGCGGGCCCGGCACGAGCAGGCGGCGCGGGAGGCCGCGGCCCAGGAGGCGCGGCTCGCGCGCTTCCTCGACGGGCTCGCCACCCAGGCGGGCGGGACGCCGCACGGCTTCCGCGCCCTGCGGGGCCGGCTCCCCCCTCCGGTGGACGGGACCCTCGAGCTCGGTTACGGCAAGGTCGTGGAGCCCACCTTCCAGACCGTCACCCTGCACAAGGGGATCGACCTGCGCGCGCCGCGCGGCGCGCCGGTGCGCGCGGTCGCCGCGGGAAGGGTGGCGTGGGCCGGCTGGTTCAAGGGCTACGGGAACCTGGTGATCCTGGATCACGGGGACGGGTACCACTCGCTCGTCGCCCACCTCGCCTCCATGAGCACCGCCACCGGCGAGCAGGTGGCGCAGGGGGCGCTGCTCGGCACCGTCGGCGACACGGAGTCCACCAAGGGATCGTTCCTGTACTTCGAGATCCGCGAGCGAGGCCGGCCGGTGGATCCGCGCGGCTGGATCTCCCTTCGCTAGAGAGGACGCATGCACGGCAACCTCCGCTCCCGCACCCTGCTCGTCGCGCTCGTCGCGACCGCCTTCCTCGCCGGCCTGGGCTTCGACCACGCCGCCCACGCTGGCAAGAAGGGCGCCTACCGCCCCCTCGACGCCTTCGCCGAGGCGCTGGCGTACGTCGAGAACAACTACGTCGAGCCGGTGCCCGAGAAGGAGCTGGTCTACGGCGCCATCGACGGGATGATGGGCCGCCTCGATCCGCACTCGCAGTTCATGCGGCCGGAGGCGGTCCGGCTGATGAAGGACGAGACCAGCGGCGAGTTCGACGGGCTCGGGGTCGAGGTGGAGCTGAAGGACGACCAGCTCACCGTCGTCGCCCCCATGGCCGACTCGCCGGGGGAGCGAGCGGGCATCAAGCCGGGCGACCGCATCGTGAAGATCGACGGGACGCCCACCCGGGACATGCAGCTCCTCGAGGCCACCCGCCGCATGAAGGGGCCGGCCGGCACCAAGGTGGTCCTCGACGTGATGCGCGACGGGTTCCAGTCCCCGCAGAGCCTCACCGTGCTCCGCGACCACGTGCGCACCCAGAGCGTGGAGTGGAAGGTGGTCGATCCCGCGCGCGGCCTGGTGCACGTCCGGGTGAAGGCGTTCCAGGACCGGACCGACCGCGCGCTCAAGAAGGCGCTCGACGACGCGCGCGCGCAGCTGAAGGGGGAGATCCGCGGGCTGGTGCTCGACCTGCGCAACGACCCGGGCGGCCTGCTCGATCAGGCGGTGCGGGTGGCCGATCGCTTCCTGCGCTCGGGCGTCATCGTCTCCACCGAGGGGCGCGACAAGCGGAGCATCGAGGTGGAGCACGCGCACGAGCGGGGCACCGAGCCGCCGTACCCCATGATCGTGCTCGTGAACCGCGGGTCGGCGAGCGCCAGCGAGGTGGTCGCCGGCGCGCTCCAGGATCACGGGCGCGCGGTGATCATGGGGACCCAGACCTTCGGCAAGGGCTCGGTGCAGACCATCATCGACCTCGAGGACGGCTCGGGCATCAAGCTCACCATCGCGCGCTACTACACGCCCAAGCACCGCTCCATCCAGGAGCTCGGGATCACGCCCGACGTGGTGGTGCCGGAGGCGGCGCCGGCGGCGCGGCCGGAGGAGCTGCAGGGCGAGCGCGAGCTCAAGGGCCACTTCCGGAACGACTCGGTGCCCGCGGCGGCCGGCGCCCCCTCTCCGGGGATCGCCGACTACCAGCTCCGCACCGCCGTCGACTACCTGCGCGCCGTGGAGATCTTCCGGACCGCGGCGCCCTTCCCGGCCCCGCCCGTGGCCTCGCGCAGGTGAGCGGGGGTGCGGCGAACTCCTCCTTTCAACGGATGAGAAGCGCTGCGTCGAAGTTTGATTTGTATAGTGATTTCAAGTTGTAAGGACGGATCGGATCCCTGGGCGCGGGGGCGTTTTGCTTTGACATCGCGGGCGGACCCGCTATAGTCCGCGCGGCTCTTGGCCGGGGAGGGGGGTAAGCCCCCGGCCGTACGGGAGACGCGGAAAAAAGGCGGCGGTGAGCGCAGACTTGCGCTCCCGCGCGCCAGCGGACAACCCCACGATGGACCCACTCGAAATCGCAGTCGTCGTCGCCTACGTATCGGTGCTGCTCGTACTCTCGCTGTACGGCTCGCACCGGTACGTGATGGCGTATCTGTACTACCGGCACAAGTACAAGCTGCCCACCCCCATGGCGCGCTTCGAGGCGCTGCCCCGGGTCACCATCCAGCTCCCGATCTTCAACGAGATGTACGTGGTGGAGCGGCTCGTCGAGGCGGTCTGCCACATCGACTACCCGCGCGAGCTGCTCGAGATCCAGGTCCTCGACGACTCGATCGACGAGACGCGGGACATCGCCCGCCGCTGCGTCGACCGCTGGCGCGAGACGGGCGTGGACATCCACTACGTCCACCGCACCAACCGGCAGGGATTCAAGGCCGGCGCGCTCGAGCACGGGCTCCAGCTCGCCAAGGGCGAGTTCGTCGCGGTCTTCGACGCCGACTTCGTGCCCGAGCCCGACTTCCTCCAGAAGACGGTCCACTTCTTCACCGACCCGGGCATCGGCATGGTCCAGGTTCGCTGGGAGCACCTCAACCGCTCCTACTCCGCCCTGACCCAGGCCCAGAGCATCTTCCTCGACGGCCACTTCGTGATCGAGCACACCGCGCGCAACCGCGCCGGGTGCTTCTTCAACTTCAACGGCACCGCCGGAGTCTGGCGCCGCGAGACCATCGCCAGCGCGGGCGGCTGGCAGCACGACACCCTCACCGAGGACCTCGACCTCTCCTACCGGGCGCAGCTCGCCGGCTGGCGGTTCGTCTTCCTGCCGCAGGTGGTCGCGCCGGCCGAGATCCCGGTCGAGATGAACGCCTTCAAGAGCCAGCAGCACCGCTGGGCCAAGGGCTCCATCCAGACCGCGCTCAAGCTCCTGCCGCGGATCTTCCGGAGCGACCTGCCGTTCCGGGTGAAGAAGGAGGCCTTCTTCCACCTCACCGCCAACGTCGCCTACCTGCTGATGATCCCGCTCGCGCTGCTGATGCCCATCTCGGTCATCGTGCGCGTGTCGCACGGCTGGTTCGAGGTGCTGCTCCTCGACATCCCCTTCTTCGCCGCCGCCACCCTGTCGGTCTGCTCCTTCTACGTGGCGAGCCAGCGCGAGATCGGCGCCTCCCGGTGGCAGCAGCTCAAGTACCTGCCGTTCCTGATGGCGCTCGGCATCGGCCTGTCGGTCAACAACGCCCGGGCCGTGGTCGAGGCGCTCATCGGCCACCAGACGGGCTTCACCCGCACCCCCAAGCTCGGGGTGAAGAGGGCCGGCGAGTCGGTGGCCAAGAAGCGCTACAAGGCCGCCATCACCTGGCAGCCGATCGTCGAGCTCGCGCTCGCGATCTACATGAGCTACGGCATCCTCTTCGTCATCGACACCGGCGTGTACTACTCGCTGCCGTTCCTGTTCCTGTTCCAGGCCGGCTTCGGGTACGTCGGGCTGAAGAGCCTGCTCGAGGGCACCCGCGACCTGTGGGCGCGGCTCGGGTTCCTGCACCCCGAGCCGGACGTCGAGGCGGGGGCGTAAGCCGCCTACTCCTCGGCGATTCGCTTCTCGTACACGGTCACGCCGCGGTCGAGCCGCCCCACCTCGGCGAAGCCGAGCCGCTCCCAGAACGCCCTGGCGTCCACGTTCTCGTCCACGACCGAGAGCCGCAGGGTGTCGAAGCCGGCCGAGGCGAGGGCCTGCTCCACCGCGGCGTTGGTCTCCTTGCCGTAGCCGAGCCCCTGGCACGACTCGCGGAAGAGGAGGAGGCCGATGTGCGCGGTGCCGGGCCCCGGGTAGTCGAGGTGCAGGTCGAGCACGCCCACCGCCGGCCCGCCCACCCGCGGGACCAGCACGAACACGCGCCGGTTCGGGTCGGCCTCGGACTCGTCCACGAGGTGCGCCGCGGCGCCGGGGCCCGGCGGCCTCCCCTCGGTCCGCGCGAAGTAGTCGGGCGCGCCCTCCAGGCAGGCCTGCATCTGCGCGACGTGCTCGCGGCGCGCCGGCACCGCCGCCAGGCGGGGGCCGTCGAGCTTCAGCTCCGTCGCTACCTCACCCGCTCCGCTCTGGCTCGCGTTCATCGTGCCTCCATTATGTCCGATGGGCGTCGCGGCTTCACCCCCCCGCGGAGGGCCGCCGCGGCTCAGGATCGCTCCGCGCAGTTCCGGCGGCTGGCGGCCGCCCGTCCGCCGAGCAGGAGCTCCGGCACCTCCGGCGCCTCCAGCGAGGCCACCGCGTGCGCGGCGCCGCAGGCCGAGAGCTCGGCCGCGGTGAAGCGGCCGGTGGCGACCGCCAGCACCGGGATCCCGCAGGCGCGCGCCGCCGAGACGTCGCGCGGCGTGTCGCCGATCACCATCGCCTCCTCGGGCCGGACGCGCCGGCCCAGGTGGAGCGAGGCGCGGCGGAGGGCCGCGGCGACGATCTCCTCCCGGGCCTCCGCGTCGTCGGCGAAGCCGTAGACCCCCGGCGGCTCGAACCCGAAGTGCCGGTCGAGGCCGCCGCGGGCGAGCTTCACCCGGGCCCCGGCCGCGAGGTTGCCGGTGCAGAGCCCGAGCACCGCCCCGGCGGCGGCGAGGCGCGGGAGCAGCGCGTCCACCCCCGGAAGCACGCGGTAGCCCGGCGCGTGGATCTCCTGGCGCAGGTGGGCCACGTAGGCGTCGAGCACGCGCGCGCAGAGCCCCTCGTCGAAGGCCAGGCCGAGGGCGACCAGCGCCTCGCGCACGATGCCCCGGTCGGTCATCCCGTCGAGCTTCATGCCCGCCAGCCAGGTCTCGCCGGGCGCCAGCGCCCGCGAGGCGCCGAGGTGCTCGGCCAGGGCCCGCTCCAGCGCCCGGCGGCCGGCGCCGGCCGCCGAGACCAGGGTCCCGTCGATGTCGAACAGCAGCACGCGTCTCATGGGGTCTCCTGCGCGGGAGCGAACGGGCGCGCCGGCCGTGCCGCGCTCACGCGAAGAGCGCGTCCACGAACTCGCGCGGCGAGAAGGGGCGCAGGTCGGCCACCTTCTCGCCCACCCCCACGTAGCGGACCGGCAGCTTGAGCTCGTCGCAGATGCCGATCACCACGCCGCCCTTGGCGGTGCCGTCGAGCTTGGTGAGCACGATGCCGGTGACGCCCAGCGCCTCGTGGAACTGCCGGGCCTGGGCGATGGCGTTCTGGCCGTTGGTGGCGTCGAGCACGAGGAGCACCTCGTGCGGCGCGCCCGCCACCGCCTTGTCGATCACCCGCTTCACCTTCCGCAGCTCCTCCATGAGCGGCGCCTTGGTGTGGAGCCGGCCGGCGGTGTCGCAGATGACCACGTCCACGCCGTCGGTCGCCCCCTTCTTCGCCGCCTCGAAGCAGACGCTGGCCGGGTCCGAGCCGTCCTTGCCGCGCACCACCGGGGCGCCCACCCGCTCGGCCCAGATCTCGAGCTGCTCGCCGGCGGCGGCGCGGAAGGTGTCGCCCGCGCCGAGCAGGACGCTGTGGCCGCGCGCCCGCACCTTCGCGGCGAGCTTGCCGATGGTGGTGGTCTTGCCCGCGCCGTTCACGCCGACCACCATCACCACGTGCGGCCGGGCCGGGCCGACCGCCAGCTCCTCGGCGCCGTCGAGGGCGCCGTCGAGCGAGACGATGCGCGCGATCTCCTCCCGCAGGGCCGCCTTGAGCTTCGCCGGGTCGGAGAGCTCCTTGCGCCGCACCCGCTCCCGGGCGGTCTCGAGGAGCCGGGTGGCGGTCTTCACGCCGATGTCGGCCGTGAAGAGCACCTCCTCCATCTCGGCCAGCACCCCCTCGTCCACCGCCTGGGTCCCGCCGAAGAGCGCGTTGAGCCGCGACATGAAGCCGCCGCGGGTCTTCTCGAGGCCGGCGGCGAGCGTCCGGCCGGCCTCGGCCTCCACGCGGCGCCGCTCCTCCTCGCGGGCGCGCGCGGCGGCCTCCTCCGCCTCGCGCTCGAGCCTGCGCCGCTCCTCCTCGGCCCGCCGCGCCTCCTCCTCGCGCTCGAGCCGGCGGCGCTCCTTGTCCGCCCGCTCCTCCTCCTTGCGGCGGCGGTACTCCTCCTTGCGCCGCGCCTCCTCGGCCGCGTGCTCCTCCGGAGCGAGCCGCTTCCACTCGGCGGGCCGGACCTTCTCGGCGGGGCGCGGCGGGGGGGCGGCGGGGACGCCTCGCGGCGGCAGCGCCTCCCGCTCGCCGGGCGCGGCCGGCGGGGCGGCCGCGCGCTTCTTCCGCGCGAGGCGGACGGCGGCCAGCACGACGAGCGCGAGCAGCGCCACCAGGACGGCGATGCCGGCGACGTCGGCCGCCGAGAGGCTGACGGCGAGGACGGAATGTGCGCGCAGGGGGATCACCCGGAGAACCTCCAGAAAACGGCAGGATATAGGGTTCCGCCGGGGGAGGTGTCAACGAGCCAGGCGCCTCGACGCCGGCCGGCGCTGCCC
>JAJXVM010000184.1 GCA_021782135.1 Myxococcales bacterium
GCTCACGCGACCCGCAGGTGCTCCACCAGCGCCGCGTCGCCGCCGCGCCGCCCGCGCTCGAGCGGGTCGTCGGACGGCGACCGGCCGGAGCGGGCGCGCTCGACCAGCGGCGCGAGCCAGATCCGCTCGTCCTGGCCGCGCTGGCCGCAGCAGCGCTGCCGGCAGAGCCCGGCGGCGGAGATCTCGATCAGCGACGCCGCCAGCTCGGCCAGGGTCCGCCCGTCGGGGAGCCTCGCCGCCAGCCCGACCCTCCCGGCGGCGCTCCCGACGGCCCGCCGCTCCTCCAGCGAGAGCGTCCGCACCAGCTCCCACGCCTCGGCGCGCGCGCTCCGGTCGTAGAGCAGCCCCTTCCAGAAGGCGACCAGCGCCATGGTCATGGGCGCGTCGCAGGCGTCGGCCCCGCGCACCTCCACCACCCCCTTCACCCGCACGTCGGTGAAGATCGTGGTGAGGTGGTCCTCCCAGTCGCTCAAGGTCGCCCGCTCGCCGTCGAGCCCCTCGGCCAGGAAGGCGCGGAAGGTGCGGCCGCCCGTCTGCCGGTAGGCCCCCTGGCGCCGCAGGAAGATCATGGGGACGTCGAGCGCCCACTCCGCGTAGCGCCGGTAGGCGTCCTGCTCGAAGCCGGGCTCGAAGGGGAACCCGGGCACCCCCTGCCTCGCCGGATCGACCGCCTCCCAGACGTGCGCCCGGAAGCTCTTCCAGCCGCTGTCCCGCCCCTGCACCACGGGCGAGTTGGCGAAGAGGGCCACGACCGCCGGCTGGACGGCGAGCGCGACGCGCAGCTTCTCGCCCATGTCCCGCTCCGACCCGAAATCGAAGGAGGCCTGGGCCGAGCCGGTCATCGACATCATGTCCCCGGCGAGCGCGCCGCGCGCCTCCAGGAACGGGCGCATCACCCGGTAGCGCACCTTGGGGCACCACTCGGCGGTGGCGGGCGTCCCCCAGGGCCGGTAGCCCACGGCCAGCAGCTCCAGCCCGAGCTCCTCGGCGAGGGCGTGGCACTTCTCCTCGTGCCGCGTCAGCTCGGCCGCGACCGCGTGCACGTCCTGGAACGGCCGCCCGGAGAGCTCCAGCTGGCCGCCCGGCTCGATCGAGACGGTGAGCCCGCTGCACTGGGCCGCGATGACGTTCCCCTCCTCCTCGAACGGCTCGTATCCCCAGCGGCCGAACCCGCGGAGCACGGCCGCGATGCCGCGCGGCCCGGCGTACGGGATCGGGTCGCGGGTGCCGGCCAGGAGCCCGATCTTCTCGTGCTCGAGCCCCACCTTCCAGTCCGAGGGCGGCCGCTCGCGCGCGCGGAACCAGCCGGTCAGGTCTCCGGGTCCGCGGATGGGCAGGGTGCTGTCGGCGCGGCGGTCGAGGGACATTTCGGCGGAATGTACCCGTCGCAGGGGTGTTGTGCCATCGGAACGCCTCCTCTCCGAAGCGCTTGCGCGCCCCCCGGCCCAAACCTATGCTCGCGGGGTTGCACGCTTCGCCAATCGGTACCCTTTCGCGCCTGGACCCCCTGACATGATCCGTCCCCTCCGTCTGGTCGCGTCGCTCGCGGCGACGCTCGCCCTCGCCTTCGGCGTCTCGTACCGCTTCGTCTCCTGGGAGGCGAAGGCCCACGCGGACGAGCTGGCCTTCCGGCCGGGGCTGGCCTCGCCCTCGACGCCGGCGCGGTCGGAGGCGGACGAGCCGCCCTACCCGCTCGCGAAGCTGCCCATCTTCTCCCGCGTCCTCATCGCGGTGAAGGAGAACTACGTCGACCCGAAGCGCATCGACCCCAAGGCGATGGTGGTCTCGGCGCTCGACCAGGTGGAGAAGACGGTCGCCGAGGTGATGGTGGAGGGCGACGCCGCCTCGGGGCGGCTGCAGGTCACGGTGGGGGCCGCCAAGAAGGCCTTCGACATCTCCGGCGTGGACTCCATCTGGAAGGTCCGGGTGGTGATGGGCGACGTGATGGCCTTCGTCGAGAAGAACCTGGTCGCCCACAAGGACCTGCGCGAGATCGAGTACGCCGCCACCAACGGCATGCTCTCCACGCTCGACCCCCACTCGATGCTGCTCGACCCGAAGATGTTCAAGGAGATGAAGCTCCAGACCAAGGGCGAGTTCGGCGGGCTGGGCTTCGTCATCGGGATGAAGGACGGCAACCTCACGGTGATGAAGGTGCTGAAGGGCACCCCGGCGCAGAAGGCCGGCATCAAGCCCAAGGACGTCATCACCCGGATCGAGGAGCAGTCCACGGTCAACATGGATCTCTCGGACGCCGTGGACCGGCTGCGCGGCAAGCCCGGCACCCGGGTGGCCATCACCATGCAGCGCCCGGCCGCCCCCGAGCCGAAGAAGCTCATGCTCACCCGCGAGATCATCAACTACGAGACGGTCCCCCAGGCGAGGCTCCTCGACCACGGCATCGGCTACGTGAAGGTCTCGCAGTTCTCGGCCAACACCACCCGCGACCTGCAGGCCGCCATCGCCCAGGAGAAGGCCCAGGCCGGCGGCAACCTCAAGGGGCTGGTGCTCGACCTGCGCGGCAACCCCGGCGGCCTCCTCGACCAGGCCATCCGCGTCTCGGACCTGTTCCTCTCCGAGGGCGTGATCGTGAAGCAGGTGGGCGGCGGGGACCGCGGCCGGGTGAACCAGACCCACGAGGCCACCGCCGATCCGGACGACATGACGGCGCTGCCCCTGGTGGTGGTCGTGAACAACAGCTCGGCCTCGGCGAGCGAGATCGTCGCCGGCGCCCTCAAGAACAACAACCGCGCCCTGGTCATCGGGCGCCAGACCTTCGGCAAGGGCTCGGTCCAGGTGCTCTACCCCGACCTGCAGGACCCGATCCGGCCCGACGACGAGCTGGCGCTCAAGCTCACCATCGCCCAGTACCTCACCCCGGGCGACGTCTCCATCCAGGAGGTGGGCGTCACCCCGGACGTGCTGCTGCTCCCCGGGCGCGTGCTCAAGGACGCCGTCAACTACTTCGCCCCGCCGCGCATGATGGGCGAGGTGGACCTCGACCGGCACATGTCCAACCTGGCCGACGCCCAGCTCTCGCAGGCGGAGCGCGACAAGCGCGCCGCGGAGCGCAAGGCCCGCACCGAGAAGGCGGCCCTGGAGCTGCGCTACCTCCTCGACGAGAAGGAGGACGTGGTCGCCAAGGCGATGAAGAAGGACGAGAAGGCCGCGCGGGCCGCCTCCGCGCACGCCGACCTCGAGCTCACCCCGGAGCAGCAGGAGGACGACGAGGCCGAGGCGAACCCGGACCAGTTCGTCGAGGACTACCAGATCCGCTTCGCCCGGGACCTGCTGGCGCGCGCGCCCTTCGCCGACCGGCCGCGGCTCATCGAGGCCGCTCGCGGCTTCGTCGCCGAGCGCCGCAACGAGGAGGACCGGCGCCTGCAGGCGAAGCTCGAGCAGCTCGGCGTCGACTGGTCGAGCGGCCCGCAGCGGGGCACGGCCCGGCCGGTGGTGACGGTGACCCCGCCGTCCGGCACCCTCGACCCCGCCGGCGAGACGGTGCCCTGGACGGTGACGGTGGAGAACCGCGGCGACGGCCCGCTGCGCCGCCTGCGGGCCTGGACGCTGGTGGACAAGAACCCGCTCCTCGACCGCCGCGAGTTCGTGTTCGGCCTGGTGAAACCGGGCGAGAAGCGCAGCTGGACCGTCCCGGTGAAGCTCCCGCGCGGCATGGACAGCCGCCGCGACGACGTGGACCTCCACTTCCAGGAGGAGGGGGGCCGCGCGCCGGCCGACGTCCTCTCCCAGTTCGACGTGGTGGAGGGGCCCCGCCCGCTGTTCGCCATGAGCTCGCAGGTGCTCGACGACGCCACCGGCAACGGGGACGGCCTGGTGGAGCGCGGCGAGACGATCCAGCTGCGGGTGGACGTCCGCAACGAGGGCTCCGGCCCCTCGGGCGACAAGACCTACGTGATCCTGAAGTCGCTCGGCGACGACAAGACCTTCATCCAGAAGGGGCGCTCGGTGGTCGGCGCCATCCCGCCGGGCGAGAGCCGCCCCGCCACCTTCCAGCTCGAGGTGAAGAAGGGGCTCAAGGCCGAGGAGGTGCCGCTGCGGGTCGCGGTGGTGGACGAGAAGCTCGACGAGGTGGTGGCGGAGAAGCTGCTGCTCCCCATGGCCGACCAGGCGCCGTCCCACGCCGCCTTCCACGGGGTGCTCCCGCTCAACAAGGACGCGCTCCTGCGCGCCGGCGCCAGCGCCGGCGCCGCCCCGCTGGCGCTCGCGCCGCGCGGGTCGGCCTTCGCCGCCGTGGCCGCCTTCGGCTGCCCGGCCGGCGCCGCCCCCGGCAAGGGGAAGCCGGTCGAGGGCTGCTTCTACAAGGTGGACTGGAAGAAGGGGCGCGCGGCGTTCGTCGCGGCGGCGGACGTCGCGGCGGTCCAGCGCGGCAAGCCCTCCGGGGAGGCGAAGGAGATCTGGCAGCACGAGCCGCCCCGCATCGCCCTGGACGTCGATCCGAGCAAGGGCGCGCCCACCGCGGACGGCGATCACTGGCGGCTCACCGGCAGCGCCACCGTCCCGCCCGCGCCGGCGGGCGTGAAGGGCACCCGCCTGCGCGACGTGTTCGTCTTCGTGAACGATCAGAAGATCTTCTTCCAGGTCGCGCCGGAGGGCGGGGTCCGGACCAAGGTGGACTTCGCGGTGGACGTGCCGCTCAAGCCCGGCAACAACACGGTCACGATCTTCGCGCGCGAGGACGAGGACTTCCAGACCCGGCGCAGCGTGGTGGTCCACCGGCGCGGCGCCGCCGCCGTGGCGCAGGGCAACAGGCAGTGAGCCGCGTCCGGGGCCGCGGGACGAAGAAGCCGAAGGCGGTGGTGCTGCTCTCGGGCGGGCTCGACTCGACCACCTGCCTGGCGGTGTCGGTGCGGGACGGCTTCGAGCCGCACGCGCTCTCGGTGGATTACGGGCAGCGCCACAAGGAGGAGCTGCGGCGCGCGCGGAAGCTCGCCGCCGCCCTCGGCGCCGCCGGGCACAAGGTGGTGAAGGTGGACCTCTCCGCCTTCGGCGGCTCGGCGCTCACCGACGGCAGCCTGCGCGTGCCGAAGGGCCGGCGCGAGCGGGAGATGGCGAGGGAGATCCCGATCACCTACGTGCCGGCGCGCAACACCGTGCTGCTCGCGCTGGCGCTGGCGCACGCCGAGACCATCGGCGCGCGGGACGTCTTCGTGGGCGTGAACGCCATCGACTACTCCGGCTACCCCGACTGTCGGCCCGAGTTCATCCGCGCCTTCGAGAAGCTCGCCGCGCTCGCCACCAAGGCCGGCGTGGAGGGGGCGAAGCTCCGCATCCACGCCCCGCTGCAGCGGCTCGGGAAGGCGGACATCGTCCGGCTCGGGACCTCGCTCGGCGTCCCCTACGCGCTCACCCTCTCCTGCTATGATCCGGTGCGGGGCAAGGCCTGCGGGCGCTGCGACGCCTGCACCCTGCGCCGCCGCGGCTTCGAGGCCGCCGGCGTGCCGGACCCCACCCGCTACGTTTCCCGCCGCTCCTGAGGAGATCCTCCATGGCCCACGAGATCAAGCGCAGCTACCCCGGGAAGAACGCCGACGAGATCTACGAGAAGGTCCACGTCGTCATGAACCGCATGTCCGAGAAGCTCGGCATGGACTACCAGACCGACCCCGCCGCGAAGTCGGGCTCGGTGAGCAAGATGGGCGTGAAGGGCGCCTATCAGGTGACGGACGGCGAGGTGACGGTGAAGCTCGACTTCCCGTTCGTCTTCCCGATGAAGAAGCAGGTGACGCAGAACATCGAGGAGAAGCTCGACGGGCTGTTTGCCTAGCGAGAGGGCCCGCCTCGGCCGGGAGCCCTCCCCTTGCGCGGAGGGCTGACCGCGAGGGCCCGTCAGTCGAGCGCCACCACGATCGCCCCCGCCCTGGCGTTCAGCCGCTCGACCGCCTGGTAGAGCGCCTGCAGGGGCGAGTCGCCGCTCCCCACCACCGCCCCCGGCACCGCGCCTCCCCGTTTCTTGGCGCTCGGTCCGGGGGCGATCCGCACCTGCGCCTTTCCGCGGAGGGCATCCGGGGCCACCCGCACCTGCATGCCGGCGCGGTAGAGCATGAGCAGGGCGCGGCCGGTCTCGGCGGCCATTCGTTCGTCGGCGTAGGTCATGTGCGAGCTTCGGGGTGCTCTGGTCATTCGAGGGGCCCGGTGGGGTGCCGCCCGATGCTAGCCGGGCGCCGCCCCAAAGCCAGTTTTGGCCCGGGCGCGCGCCCCCGCTCCGTCCCAGGTGGGCCTGCTCGGACGGCCGGAACCTGCCCGCCTTGACGGGTGGAGGCGCGGAAATATGTTCCCTGCATGGGAGCCCGCTGGGCCACGTTCACCGTCGGGTTGGCGCTCATCCTGGCTCCGCTCGCGCTCGGGTACGCCGCCCTGGGCCCGGTCCTGCACGAGGTGGCCCTGGGGCTCTTCGTCTGCGTCGCCACGCTCGCCGCGCTCGAGTGGCCCGCGACCCGCTTCTGCCTGGCGGCTCCCGGGATCTGGCTGCTCCTCGCGCCGCGGCTCCTCGGCTGGCAGCAGCCGGTGGTGCAGATGACCGAGCTCTGCGCCGGGGCGCTGCTGGTGCTGCTCGCGCCGGTCCCGAGCGTCCGGCTCTCGGCGCTGCGCGGCGCCGGGCGGGTGCAGGCTAGAATGCCGGCGTGAGCCGGACGGCCCCCCCATCCTCGGCGACGGCGGAGCAGGAGGAGGACCTCGACGCCGCGGTGGAGAGCGCGCTCGGCGGGGCGCGGGGGGCGGTGTTCACCCCGCCCGCGGAGGCTCGGCTCCTGGCCGCCTTCGGCCTGGCCCACGCGGCGGCGCGGCGCG
>JAJXVM010000185.1 GCA_021782135.1 Myxococcales bacterium
AGGGGCGCTGGATCGACGAGGCCTTCCTGGTGCAGCAGGGCGCCGAGCGCGCCGGCGCGCACCTGCTCTGGCACAAGGTCGTCTGCCGCGCGCCCGCGGGGACGACCACCTTCGGACGACCCGCCTACGCGCACCTGCTCTGCTTCAGCCGCTCGCTGCGGCTCGAGCCGGCGCGCTCCTCCCCGGACGTGCTCCCCCGGCTCGGCGAGATGACCTGGGCCCGCGCCATGGGGCGCGAGGCCTGCGAGGCCATCGCGGACTTCCTGCTCGCGCACACCGGCTGCCGGACGGTGGTGGATCCCTTCTGCGGCCTGGGCACCATGCTCGCGGTGGCCAACCTGCGCGGGCTCGACGCCGTGGGGGTGGAGCGTTCGCCGAAGCGCGCCGAGCGGGCGCGCCGGCTCACCCTCGGCCCGGTTCCGTAGGCCGCCCCTTCGACGGCACCGCAACCCAACGTCCGTTCCCGGGTTCGAGGCTTGCAAGGGGAGCATGCGATGACTCCAAGTCCCGACACCAATCAGCCCATCCTGCGGCGCCTCGGGCTCCGCATCCGCGACGCCCGGCGGAGCCGCCACATGACGCAGGTGGAGCTCGCGCAGACGCTCGGAATCTCGGTCGCTTACGTGAGCCTCATCGAGCGCGGCCGCCGGAACCCGCCGTTCACCACGGTCGCGCTGGCCGCGCAGGCGCTCGACGCGCCCCTGGGCAAGCTGATGGACCAGTCCGACCGGTAAGCGCCGATTTACTTTCGCAAAGGTCTTTCAGTCGTTTCGTATCGCCAATCGCCGGGCCGGCCGGCATTGCACCTTGCAATTCGGCCCTGGTCCGGCGCTCCTCGGCCCCGCGCGGCGCGCTAGAGGAACTGGTACTGCACGCCCGCCGTGACCACCGGCCCCACCGTCTGCTGCCCGATCAGCGAGGTGAAGAACGGGATCTGGGCGCGGGCGCCGAGCCAGAACCCCTGCCCGACGTCGAGGTACGCCGCGGGCGTCGCCGCCAGCACCAGCCCGCCCGTGCTGTCCACGGCGCGGCCGTGGTCGAGGTCGACCCATGCCTCTCGCCCGTCCACTCCCAGGGACACGGCCAGCCGGGCCGAGAGCATCCGCTGGGCGTGCGCGCTCCAGAGCAGCGCCTGGCCGTACTGGTAGCCGTAGCCGTTGGTGGTGTGCACCCGGGCGCTGACGCTCCCGAAGGCGTACCAGTCGCCCCGCGAGAAGGCGTAGTGCAGCCCGAGGTAGGGGCCGAAGGAGCCGGTGCCGAGCTGGCCGTGCTCGTCGATGCGCGCCCCGGAGGCGTCCCGGGCGGAGTTCCCGCCGGTCGGGAGGGAGACCCCGCCGTCCACGGCCAGGTCCTGGCGCTGCTGCCTCCCGAGGTCGATGCGCGTGAGGAGCACCCAGCGCGCTCCGACCTCGGCGTCGCCGAGGCCGGTGAGGTGGGAGCTCGGCCGGTCCGCCGGGCCGGTGGTGGCGAGGTCCTTGTGGACCACCGGCAGCTGCGCGAGCAGGCTCAGGTCCGGCAGGGGCGCGTAGACCACGTCGGTCCGCAGCGAGTACTGCTCGAGGTGGTCGATCGAGCCGGGGGCGCCCTCGCTGCCGGCGGTGATCGCGAGGTACTCGGACTCGAGCTGGAGCCGCAGCCGTCCGCTGGTCGCCGCCGGGTCGCTCGCCTCGAGCTGGGGATCGCCGCAGCCGCAGACCGAGCAGGGGAGGGCTGCCGCGGGGGAGCCCAGCAGGAGCGCGGCCAGGAGCCCGCGGGCGAGACGGTCCATGCTCCCGGTTCTAAGCCGGGCCGGCCGGGCCCGCCGCCGGTCGCGCCTCCTCGAGAGACCTCCCGGCCGCCCCCTCCCGCTCGCGGGCCCGGTCCTTGGCGATGAGCATGTAGATGGCCGGCACGAAGAACAGCGTGAAGGCGGTCCCGATGGTCATCCCCGACACGAGCACGAGGCCGATGCTGTTGCGGGCGGCCGCGCCGGGGCCGCTCACCAGGGTGAGGGGAAAGTGGCCGCAGACCGTGGCCACGCTGGTCATGAGCACCGGGCGCAGGCGGGTGATCGCCGCTTCGCGCACCGCCTCGAGCTTGCTCCGACCCTGCTCCTGCAGCTTGTTCGCGAACTCGACGATGAGGATGCCGTTCTTGGAGACCAGGCCGACCAGGGTGACCAGGCCGACCTGGGAGTAGACGTTGAGGGTGGTCGTCCAGCCGTTGGTCCAGAACGGGATGTTCGGGTTCGGCATCTTGAGGAAGACGAGCACCAGCGCGCCGAACATGCCGAGCGGCACCGAGCCGGCCAGGATCACGAACGGGTCGCGGAAGCTGTTGAACTGGGCCGCCAGCACCAGGAAGATGAGCACCACGGCGAGCAGGAAGGCGGGGAGGAACTTGTTGCCCTCGGTCCGCAGCTGCCGCGACTCGCCCGTGTAGTCGATCTTGTAGCCCTTGGGGAGGATCTTCCCCGACTCGTCCTCGAGCCAGCGCAGCGCCTCGTCGAGCGGCCGCACGGCCACGCCGCTGATCTTGACCGCGTTGAGCTGCTGGAACCGGTTGAGCGAGCGGGGCGTGACGCTGTCCTTCACGGTGGCGATCGAGCCGAGCGGGACGAGCTGGCCGTTCGGCCCGGTGACGTGCAGGTCGGCGAGCTGCTCCGGGGTGAGCCGCTCGGTGCGCTCCACCTGCGGGATGACCTTGTAGCTGCGGCCGGCGATGCTGAAGCGGTTCACGAAGTTGCCGCCCAGCGCGGCGCCGAGGTCCTGCCCGACCTGCTGGAGGTTGATGCCGAGCTGGGCGGCCTTGTCCCGGTCGATGACCAGCTCCGACTGCGGCTGGTCGATCTTCACGTCGATGAGCGGCGGGAAGGCGAAGAGCCCGCTCTTCGCCGCCCGCTCCTGCAGCTGCTTCGCGAAGTCGAGGATCTCGCGCGACTCCGCGGTGGAGGCGATGACGAACTCGACCGGGAAGTTGCCGCCGCCCGGCAGCGCCGGCGGGAGGATGGCGAAGGTCTGGACGCCGGGGACGGCCGAGAGCTTCTTCTGCACCTCGGGGAGGAGCTGGAAGGCGGAGCGCTTGCGCTGCTCCCAGGGCTTGAGCCCGTCGCCCCAGAAGCCGCCGTTCGGCATGGTGACCTGGAAGATGAAGTTCGACTCCGGGATGGCGCGGAGGTCCTGGGCGATCTTGCGGGTCGACGCGGTCACCTGGTCGAGGGTGGAGTCGGCCGGCGTGTTCACCACCCCGAAGATCACCCCCTGATCCTCGGTGGGCGCGAGCTCCTTGGGCGCCTGCGAGTACATGAGCACGGCGAGCACGCTCACCACGATCCAGACGAGGTAGATGGCGCCCCGGGACGCCAGGGCCGCGTCGAGCAGCCGCGCGTAGCCGGCCTTGAACCGCTCGAAGCCGCGGCTGATCGCGCCCGCGAGCCCGTGCTCCTCGTCCCCGCGCCGCAGCAGGTGCGCCGACATCACCGGCGAGAGCGTCAGGGCGACCACGCCGGAGATGGTGACCGCGCCGGCGAGGGTGAGCGCGAACTCGCGGAAGAGCGAGCCGGTGAGGCCGCCCTGGAAGGCGATGGGCGTGTAGACCGCCGCCAGGGTGATGGTCATGGCGATGATGGGGCCGACCAGCTCGCGCGCGCCGCGCAGGGCCGCCTCGACCGGCGACAGCCCCTCGCGCAGGTGCCGCTCCACGTTCTCGACCACCACGATGGCGTCGTCCACCACCAGACCGACCGAGAGCACGATGGCGAGCAGGGTGAGCAGGTTCACGGTGAACCCGAAGACCTGCATGAGGAAGACGCCGCCGATGAGCGAGACCGGGATGGCCACCACCGGCACCAGCACCGAGCGGAAGGAGCCGAGGAAGAGGAAGATGACCACCACCACGATGAGCAGCGTGTCCCGCAGGGTGGACTCCACCTCGTGGATGGCGTTCTGGATGTACTCGGTGGCGTCGTAGGCCAGCCGGCCCTCGAGCTGCTGCGGCAGCTCCTTCTGGATGGCGGCGAGCTCGGCGCGCACCCGCCGGATGACGTCGAGCGAGTTGGCGTTCGGCAGGGCCCAGACCCCGATGAACACCGCCGTCTGGCCGTTGAAGTTCACGGCGGCGTCGTAGTCCTCGGCGCCGAGGACCACCTCGGCCACGTCGCCGAGGCGCACCAGGGCGCCGCCCTGCTGGCGGATGACGAGGTTCCGGAACTCGGCCACCGAGCGCAGGTCGGTGTTGCTGGTGAGGTTCACCTGGACCAGCGCGCCCTTGGTCTGCCCCACCGCGGCGAGGTAGTTGTTCGCGGCGAGCGCCTGCCGGACCTGCGCCGGGGAGACGTTGAGGGCCGCCATCCGGTCGGGCTTCAGCCAGATGCGCATGGCGAAGGTGCGCGCGCCGAGGATGTCGGCCCGCTGCACGCCCTCCACCGCCGAGAGGCGCGGCTGCACCACCCGCACCAGGTAGTCGGTGATCTCGTTCTGCTTCAGGAACGGCGAGGAGAAGCTCAGGTAGGCGGAGGCGAACTGGCTCTCCACCGACTCGATGTTGAGCACCGGCACCTGGGCCTCGGGCGGCAGGTCCCCGCGCACCTGGTCCACCTTGGAGCTGATCTCGGCGAGCGCGCGGTTGGCGTCGTAGTTGAGGCGGAGCCGGGCGCGGATGGTGGAGAGCCCCTGGGTGCTCTCGGACTCGATGTAGTCGATGCCGTCGGCCGAGGCGATGACCCGCTCGAGCGGCGTGGTGATGAAGCCGCGCACCAGCTGGGCGTTGGCCCCGACGTAGACGGTGGTCACCGTCACCGCCGCGTTCTCGTTGCGCGGGTACTGGCGCACGTTGAGGGTCCGGAGCGCCTGCACCCCGGCGATCACGATCACCAGGTTCACCACGATGGCGATGACCGGACGCCGGATGAAGAGGTCGGTGAGCTTCATGGAGGTCCCTCTCGGCCCTTCACTCTTCGGCGGGCCGCGGCGCGAGCTCCGCCTTGGGGGCGAGGTCGTTGCGCACCGTCACCGGCATGCCGTTCTTGAGCTTGAAGGCGCCGCTGCTCACCACCTCCTCGCCCGCCGCCAGGCCGGAGACGACCGCCACCAGGTCCCCGCGCCGCTCCCCGAGCCGGACGAACTTCTGGCGGGCGACGAGCGCGGCCTTGCCGGCCTCGTCCTTCTTCTGCTCGAGCGCGAAGACGGAGTCGCCGTAGGGCGCGAAGATCACCGCCGTGGCGGGCACCAGCAGGACCGGGTGGCGCCCGGGCGAGAGCACCTCCACGTTCACGAACATGCCGGGGCGGAGCCGGCCGTCGGCGTTGCGGAAGGTGGCGCGCACCCGGACGTTGCGGGTGGCCGGGTCCACCTCGGTGTTCACCGTGCTCACGGCCCCTTCCCAGGTGGCGCCCGGGTAGATGTCGGTGGTCATGGTGACCCGCTGGCCGGCCCGCACGTCGGCGAGCGCCTGCTGGGGCAGGGCGAACTCGGCGTAGATCGGATCCACCGACTGGAGCGAGGCGATGGGGGTGCCCTCGGAGACCGCCTGGCCCATCTCGACCTGCCGGATGGCGATGCGCCCGTCGAACGGCGCGCGGACCGTCTTCTTGGCGATGGTGGCCCGCAGGGTGGCGACCGCCGCCTGCGCCTGCTTGTCCGTCGCCTCGGCCGCGTCCAGCTCGGCCTGCGCGTTCGACCCCTCCTGGCGGAGCTTGCGGGCCCGCTCCAGGCTGATCCGGGCGAGCTGGGCCTCGGCCAGCGCCGACGCGAGCTGGGCCTCCTCGGTGGACGTGTCGAGCTTCACCAGCACGGCGCCCCTTCGCACCGAGGTGCCCGAGTCGAAGTTCACCTCGCGGATGACGCCCGGCAGCTCGGCGCCGAGGGTCACCCCGTGCACCGCGACCACCGTGCCCACCGCCGAGCGCGCCGACTGCCACGCGCTGCGCTCGACCCGGGCCGAGGTGACGGCCTCCGGCGCCGGCGCGAAGGACTTTCCGGCCCGGATCATGGTGCCGATCTGGAGGGCCTTCACCCCCACCAGCGCGACGATGACGAGGAGGACTCCGACGACGGCGACGATCCAGCGCTTGGTCTTGGTCTTCATGGACGAAAGGCGGCCCCCGGCGGCTCGGTGGGCCCCTGGGCCCCTCGAATTAACCGGATGGATTCTCAAATCCTGGGAAAGAGAGCAACGAAGAAGCGGTCGCCGGCCCTTGGCCGAGCGCGGGTCCCCGGTGTATGGCTACGCCCATGAAGACCCTCACCGAGCTCAGCGGTACCCTGATTCGCATGGCGGCCGCCGCGGTGGCCGAGGCCAGGAAGTCCCTCCCCGCGGAGCCGCCCGCGCCGGCCCCGCAGGCCGCCGAGGCCGCGCCCGCCGAGGCGGAAGCGGCGTCCGCGGAGGCGGAAGCGGCGTCCACGGAGGCGCCGGCCGCGCCCACCGAGGCGGCCGAGGGGACGTCGGCGGAGGCCGCTCCCGAGGCGGCCCAGCCCGCCGCCGCGCCGAAGAAGGACGACGCTCCGGCCGAGAGCGAGGCCGTCAAGGCGGCGCTCGACGAGGCGGTGTCGAAGGCGACCGGCCTCTCCGGCGAGAGGCTCGCCCGGCTGCGCGACGCGCTCCAGGTGGTGGGCCGCCGCACCGCCGACGTCCGGCTGGTGCGGGTCTTCGCCGCCGACGAGCAGGTGCCGGGGGCCAAGGCGCTGGGCGGCTTTCAGTACCTCGTGGACTTCGCTCCGGCCAGCATGGCCCAGTCGATGACCTCGCCCGGGAAGGACCGCGGCGGGCGCGGCGGGCGGGGCCGTGGCGGCGGGGGCGGCGGGGGCGGCGGGGCCGCTCG
>JAJXVM010000186.1 GCA_021782135.1 Myxococcales bacterium
GCGCCCGGGTGGCGGCGGATGACCGGGCCGGCCGGGCGCGCCGGGGCGCTCGCGGCGGCTCGCGGCGGCAGCCCGAACAGCTCGGGCGGCAGGTCGCCGAGGAAGCGCGACGGCTCGGTGGCCCGGAAGCTCGGGCCGTTCTCGCTGAAGCCCATGCGCCGGCGCGCCAGCGAGAGGGTGAGGAGCTTCTTCGCCCGGGTCATGCCCACGTAGCAGAGCCGGCGCTCCTCGTCCGCGGCCGCCGCCACCTCCGACGGGCTGTCGTCGGCCCAGGGGCGCTCGTAGGGGAGCGTCCCGTCCTCCATGCCGGCCATGAAGACCGCGTCGAACTCGAGCCCCTTGGCGGCGTGCAGGGTCATGAGCGCCACCCGCCCCTCGGGCGTGGGCGCGTCGGCGTCGCCGAGCAGCGCGAGCTGCTCGAGGAAGCGGGCCACCGGCGAGGGCACCGGCTCCTCGGGATCGCGCGGCGGCGGCTCGCCCGCCCGCGCCTCGTCGAACTCGCGCGCGGCGGCCACCAGCTCGAGCAGGTTCTCGACCTTCTCCACCCCCTCGTCCGACCCCTCGGCGCGGAGCCGCTCGACGAGCTCGGAGCGGGTGAGCACCTCCTGCACCGCCACGCCGGCGTCGAGGGCCCCGATGTCCCGGTGCAGGCCGAGGACGAGGTCGTGGAAGGCGGCGAGCGCCTTCTTCGCGGCCGGCTTGAGGTCGGAGATGGCGTCGCGGTCGGCGAGCGCGTCCACCAGCGGCAGCTCCTTCACCGCGGCGTAGGCGCGCAGCCGCTCCACCGTCTTCTCGCCGATGCCGCGCGCCGGCCGGTTGATGACCCGGGCGAGGTCGAGGTCGGAGCGCGGGTTGAGCGCCAGCCGGAGGTAGGCGGCGGCGTCCTTCACCTCGGCCCGCTCGTAGAAGCTCTGGCCGCGCACGATGACGTAGGGGATGCGCGCGCCGCGCAGCGCCGCCTCGAGCGGCCGCGACTGGGCGTTGGTGCGGTAGAGGACCGCGATCTCGTCGAGCCGCTCGCCCTGGGCGCGCAGCCCGGCGACGGCGCGCGCGACCTTCTCGCCCTCCTCGTGCTCGTCCTGGGCGACGAGGAGCTGCAGCGGCGCCCCGCCCTGCTGGGCGGTCCAGAGCTTCTTCTCGCGCCGCCGGGCCGCCTTGGAGATGACGGCGTGGGCGGCGTCGAGGATGCGGCTGGTGGAGCGGTAGTTCTGCTCCAGCTTGACGACGCGGGCGCCGGGGAAGGTCTTGTCGAAGTCGAGGATGTTGGAGACGTCGGCGCCGCGCCAGCGGTAGATGGCCTGGTCGTCGTCGCCGACCACGCAGACGTTGCGGGACGCGCCGGCGAGCACCTTCACCAGCTCGAGCTGGATGGCGCTGGTGTCCTGGAACTCGTCCACGAGGAGGTAGCGGAAGCGGCTCGCCCAGCGGCTCGCCAGCTCCGGGTCGGCCTCGAGCAGCTTCAGCGGCTTGAGCAGCAGGTCGCCGAAGTCCACCGCGCCGGCGCGCGCCAGCTGCTTCTCGTAGCGGCGGTAGATCTCGAGGGCGGCCTGCCCCTCGACGTCGTGATCGCCCACCTTGACCGCGCCCGGCAGGTGGCCGGCGCTCTTCCAGCGGTCGAGGCGGGTGAGGACGGCGCGCGGGCCGAGCCGGTCCTCGTCCATCCCGGCGGCGGCGAGCTCGCCCTTCACCAGCCGGAGCTGGTCGTCGTCGTCGTAGATGGCGAAGTCGGGCGGGAGCCCGGCCCGGGCCGCCTCGCGCCGCAGGAAGCGGGCGCCGAAGGCGTGGAAGGTGCTGAGCCAGAGCTCGCGGGCCTGCGGGCCGAGGAGCGCCTCCAGCCGCTCCCGCATCTCGCCGGCGGCCTTGTTGGTGAAGGTGACGGCGAGGACGTGCCAGGGCTTCACCCGCCGCTCGGTGACGAGGTGGGCGATGCGGTGGACGATGACCCGGGTCTTGCCCGAGCCGGCGCCGGCGAGCACGAGGAGCGGCCCCTCCCCGTGCAGCACCGCCTCGGCCTGCGCGTCGTTCAGGTCCTGGAGCAGATCGGGCGCCATCGGCGCGCAACATAATCGATCCGCGGACGCGTGGCTTCGGCCGCGGACGCGCGCCCCCGCGGCCGCCCACCTCCTTCCCTCTCCCGCGGAGCGGGGGAGGGTCAGGGAGGGGGTGGGACCGCCGCGCCGCGAGGCCTACCAGCTCGCCGGCCGCGCCGGAGCGCCGTAGGCCGGCGCCGGCGCGCTCACCGGCGCGCGCTCGGGCCCGACCGTCGCCCACTCCGGCGCCTCGGTGGGGAGCGCGGTGAGCTCCACCCGCAGGGCGCCGCCGTACAGCACCACCCGGCCGCGGCTCACGAGGTCTCCGAGCCGCACCTGCACCTTGCCGAGGTCGCGGGCGGCGGCCGGCTGCAGGACCTCGAGCGCGATCGCCCGGTCGTCGTAGCCGTTCGCGGCCACCACCACCCCGGCGTCGGGCACGGCGTAGAGGGCGCGCCGGGGCGGGCTGGCCATGCGCCGGCCGCCGAGCTCGACCACCGTCACCAGCTCCGGCACGTTCTCCGGCGGCATGCCGCGGGCCACCTCGATGGCGGTCCGGAGCGCCGACGGATCCTCGTCCCGCCAGGCGCGATCCGCGGCGCGCGCGCCGATCATCACCGCGTCGAAGACCGGCGAGCGGCCGCCCACCCAGGGCTGCCCGTCCGGCAGCGCCGGCCGCGCCAGGACGGACCGGACGCGGACCGCCCAGCGCCGCACCCGCACCGCCTCGAGGCTGCCGGCGGCCGCGCCCCCGGGATCCACCCCGGCCGCGACCGCCGCCTGGTAGGCGCGCGTGGCCCGCGGCCAGTCCCGCGCCTGGGTGGCGGCGTCGCCCTCCCGCATCGCCGCCGCGTCGCGCGCCAGCGCGGCCGCGCGCCCGCCGGGGTGGACCCGCGCCGAGGCCAGGTACGCCTGCTCGGCGTCGGCGTAGCGGCGCTGCCCGAGCAGCGCGTCGCCGTTTCGCTCCAGCCGCGCCGCCTCGGCCGCCAGCGCCCGCTGCTGCTCGGCCTGGACCTCCGCCAGCCGGGGGCGCACGCCCGGGTCCACCGCGGCAGCCGCCGAGAGCAGCGCGACGGCCTGCGGGTACTGGCCGGCGCGCCGGAACCCCTCCGCCTGGCCCACCGCGCCGGAGACCAGCCCCGGCTGGCGCCGCGCCGCCTCCGCGCGCACCCCAGGGTCCTCGGTGACCGCCCGGGCCCCGGCGAGCAGCTGCAGGCCGCCGCCGAAGTCGCCCCGGCCGGCGGCCTCGTCGGCGCGCTGGAGGCGGAGCTGGCCGAGGGAGCGGCCGGCGTCGCGGCGGAGCACCGCCAGGTCGGCGTTCCCGGGGTCGAGCCGGACGGCGTAGTCGGCCTCTCCCCAGGCGCAGTCCCAGTCCTGCCCGGCGGCGCAGGCCCGGGCGTGGGCGGAGGCGGCCGCGAGCGCCCGCGCGCGGGCGTCGGCCCAGCGCGCCCGCAGGTCGGCGTTGGAGGGGTCGTCGCGCACCGCCTGGGCGTACTCGCGCTCGGCCGACTTCCAGTCGCCGGTGGCGGCGGCCCGGTCGCCGAGCTTCTGGGCGGAGGCGCAGGCGGTCGCGACGAGCAGCGCGCAGAGCGGGAGGGCGAGGGAGCGGCTGGGCATGCTGCAGGGTAGCAGGCGGCCGAGCGGACCGCGAACGCGGGCGGGGTCCGCAGGGCAGGCCCCCTCCCCGACCCTCCCCCGCTGCGCGGGAGAGGGGGAGAAGCGGGCTGCGCGGCCCGGCGGATCCACCCCCCCCCCCGACCCTCCCCGCTGCGCGGGAGAGGGGAAGAGCGCGCCCCGGGGGCTGGAGTGATCCGAACTCTGGCGCTGTGATCGCCGGCGCTCCGTTGTAAGTTCGGGCACACATGGCTCCGCCCGTCCGCATCGCCGCCCTCGGAGGCCTGGGAGAGGTCGGCATGAACTGCACCGTCGTCGAGTGCGACGGCCGGATCGCGGTCATCGACTGCGGCATCCTCTTCCCGAACGAGAACCTGGGGGTGGATCTCATCGCCCCCGACCTCTCCTGGCTCGAGGAGCGCCACGCGCAGGTCGGCGGCATCTTCGTGACCCACGGCCACGAGGACCACATCGGCGCCCTGCCCTTCCTGCTCCGCAAGGTGCGGGCGCCGGTCTACGCGCCCCGCTTCGCCCTCGAGCTGCTGCGGAACCGCTGCGCCGAGATGGGGATCGAGGCCGACCTGCGCGAGGTGAAGCCGGGGGACGCGCGCGACCTGGGCGACGGAAGCCCGCTCCGGGTCGAGTTCGTCCGGATGACCCACTCCATCCCGGACGCCTGCGCGCTCGCCCTCCGCACGCCGCAGGGGGTGATCTTCCACTCCGGCGACTTCAAGCTCGACGAGACGCCGGTGGTGGGGCGCGCCTTCGACCTCCCGCGGCTGGAGGCGCTCGGCAAGTCCGGCGTGCGCCTGCTCCTCTCCGACTCCACCAACGCCGAGCGGCCGGGCCGCACGCTCTCCGAGGCGGCGGTCGCCCCCGGCCTGGAGGAGGTCTTCGGGCGCGCCGAGGGGCGAGTCTTCGTGGCCTGCTTCGCCTCCAACATCGGCCGCATCCAGCAGGTGGGCCAGGCGGCGCGGGCGGAGGGGCGGCGGGTGGCGCTCCTCGGCCGGGCCATGGACCAGAACGTCCGGCTGGCGCGCGACCTCGGGTACCTCTCGTTCGCCGGCTGGCAGGGCTGCTCGCTCGAGGAGGCCCGCGAGCTCCCCCCGCGCGAGCTGTGCGTGCTCACCACCGGGACGCAGGGCGAGCCGCGCAGCGCCCTCGCCCGGCTGGCCCGCGGCGAGCACCCGGAGCTGCGGGTCGACCCCGGCGACACGGTGATCCTCTCCTCGCGCCACATCCCCGGCAACGAGCTGGCGGTGGGGCAGGTGGTGAACGACCTGTGCCGGCGGGGCGCCGAGGTGGTCTACGAGGGCGGGCCGCGGCTCCACGTCTCCGGCCACGCCTCCGAGGACGAGCAGCGGCGGCTCATCCGGCTGCTCCGGCCGGAGCGGTTCGTGCCGGTGCACGGCGAGTACCGCCAGCTCTCCCGCCACGCCGCCCACGCCGCCGCCGAGGGGGTGGCCCACCGCCACCTGCTGCTCGACGGCGAGGTGCTCGAGCTCTCCGACGAGGGGGCGCGGGTGCTCCCGGACAAGCTGCCGGTGGGGCGCGTCTACACCGACCGGGAGGCGCTCGCGGGGGAGGACATGGGCGCCCTGGTGGTGAAGGACCGGCGGCTTTTGGCCGAGGCCGGGCTCTGCACGGTGGTGCTGGTGGTGGACAAGGCCACCGGCGCGGTGGTGCGCGGGCCGGACCTCTTCGCGGTCGGGGTGGCCGGGTTCGAGGGGGCCGAGGCGGAGCTGCGGGCGGAGGCGGCGCGGGCGCTCGAGGAGCTGAGCCCGGGGGCGCGCGCCGACGTGGCCGAGGTGCAGGAGGCGCTCCGGGTCGCCGTGCGCCGCTTCTTCCGCAAGGCGGGCGGGCGCCGGCCGACCGTGTTACCTGTGGTCCTGGAGCTCTAACGAGGAGGGAACGCCGGCATGCCCAGCTTCGACATCGTCTCCGAGCTCGACCTCATGGAGGTCGAGAACGCCTTCAACCAGGCGCGCAAGGAGCTCGCGCAGCGCTACGACTTCAAGGGGACGAGCACCGATCTCGAGCGGGACAAGGACGGCGGGATCCTGGTCAAGGCCAACAGCGAGGGGCGCTGCGAGGCGGCGCACCAGGTGCTGCTGGAGAAGCTCGCCAAGCGCGGCGTCCCCCTCGAGGGGCTCGACCCGCAGGAGATCGAGCCGGCGGCCGGCGGCCACGTGCGCCAGGCCATCAAGCTCAAGAAGGGGATCAAGGTCGAGGACGCCAAGAAGATCGTCGCCATGGTGAAGGAGAGCGGCCTCAAGGTGCAGGCCAGCATCCAGGGCGAGGCGGTCCGGGTGAGCGGCAAGAAGAAGGACGACCTGCAGGGCGTGATGCACGCCGTCAGGACGAAGAACTACCCCTTCCCCATCTCCTTCCAGAACTTCCGGGAGTAGCGGTCAGGGCTTCGCCGGCCCCTTCTCGATCACCCCGCAGGCGATGCGCGCCCCGGAGTTGCCGGCCGGGTCGCTCTTCAGGTCGTCGGGGCCGGCGTGGATCACGAGCGCCGTCCCTCCCGGCTGGAAGAGCGAGCTCGGGCCCGAGCCGAGCGTCACCTGCTTCAGGGAGACGAGGACCCGCGCCCGCCCGTCGGGCTTCACCTCCAGGTTCTCGAGGTCGCCGGCGTGCATGCCCTGGGGGTTGTGGCGCCCGTGGTGCTTGCCGCCGGGGTTGAAGTGCGGCCCGGCGCTCTGGAAGTCGGGCGCGTCGCACTTGCCGACGGCGTGGATGTGCATGCCGTGCTTGCCGGGCGGCAGGCCGGCCACCATGAGCTGCATCTTCACCCCGCCGTCCTCCTGCACCAGCTTCGCCGTCCCGACCTCCTCTCCCTGGGCGTTCACCAGCCGCGCGTGGGCCGGCGGCTCGGCCAGGGCCGCGAGCGGGAGCAGCGCCGCGAGCGCGGCGAGCGGGAAGAGCGCGGCGAGGGCGGCGGAGGAGAGCCGGGCGAGGAAGGTGCTCTCCTTCCCTCTCCCGCGCCAGCGCGGGAGGGTCGGGGAGGGGGTGAGTCTCAGGGTCATGGCGTCCTCCGGGTCAGCCCGCGTCCCTAACCGGGTGGCGGGTGGCCGGCCAGCGCCGCTCGGGGTCCCGGCCTCGGGCGCGCGCCCGGAGGCCGGGCGGGCCGGCGGGCGCTCGCGTT
>JAJXVM010000187.1 GCA_021782135.1 Myxococcales bacterium
GGTCCGGCTGGCGCACCGCGCGGGGCCGCGCAGGCCGGCGCCGGTCGCGGTCGCCGGCGAGCGCGAGGACGAGGAGCAGGACGATCCGGTCCTCGAGCAGGCGGTGAAGGAGGGGATCGAGACTCCCGCGCTGCCGCAGCTCGAGGCGGGCACCGGCACCCGGCTCGCCGAGCTCGCGGCGCGCAAGGACGCGCTCGCGCCCCGCTTCGGCCCGCCGCCGCCCCCCAGCGCCAGCCCGGGGAGGTCCTCGCCGGCCGGGCTTCCGTCCGCGCCGGGAGAGCCTCCGGTCGCCGCCGCCCCTCCCGAGGAGACGAGCCCTGCCCCCGCCGGGGCGCTGGCCAGGGTCGAGCCCCGGCCGAGCCCCGGACCGCGGGCGGAGGAGGTCGAGGACGAGCCGGCACCGCGCGGGCCGGCGGCGGAGGTGGAGGGAGAGCCGCGCGCGGTCCGGCGGATCATCGTGGACGCCGGCCACGGCGGTCACGACACCGGCGCCATCGGTCCGCGCGGCGTGCGCGAGAAGGACGTGACCCTGCAGATCGCGACGCGGCTGGCGGGCCGGCTCCGCGCGGCCGGCTTCCAGGTGGTGCTCACCCGGCGCGACGACCGCTTCGTCTCGCTGGCGGATCGGACCGCCATCGCCAACGGCGCCCACGGCGACCTCTTCGTGTCGGTGCACGCCAACGCGCACCCCCGGCGCGACCGCCAGGGGGTGGAGAGCTGGGTGCTGAACGTGGCCGACGACCGCTACGCCAGCCGGCTCGCCGCGCGAGAGAACGGGGCCTTCCCGGAGGAGCAGCAGGTGGGCGAGGACCTGGCGGTGCGGCGGATCCTCGCCGACCTGGACGCCAAGGTGAGCGCCGGCTCCTCGCGAAAGCTGGCCCGCCTGGTCCAGCGCGAGGTCTGCGCCGGGGTGCGGGCGCGGGTCGGCGAGGTTCGCGACCTGGGCGTGAAGAGCGCGCTGTTCTACGTGCTGGTCGGCGCGCGGATGCCCGCGGTCCTGGTCGAGACGGCCTTCATCTCCAACCGGGTCGAGGAGGCGCGGCTCGCCAGCGCCCGCTACCAGGACGAGGTGGCGCGGGACATCGCCCGCGCGGTGGTGAGCTACGCCGGCCGGGACGACCGGGTCGCCGCCGCGGAGTAGGCCGGTCGCGAGGTGGATCGAGAGGGGAGCGAGGGAGGGCACCCGACCGGTATACTGGGCGGGATGCCTGAGCTCGCCACCACCTTCGCGCTGCCCGTCGCGGCCCCGTACGAGATCGAGAGCTTCCGCGCCCGCCTGCCGTCCCTCACGGGGGACGCCAAGGCCGACCTCGCGGCCCTCCGCGGCTTCCTGGAGGCGGCCCACCGGGGCGGGGCGAGTGGCCACACCGTGGTCCGGCTCCAGAGCGCCGCCATGGACGGTCTGGTGACCCAGCTCTGGGAGCGGGCGCTGGCGGCCGGGGCGGAGGTGGCGACGCCGTCGCCGCTGTCGCTGGTGGCCCTCGGCGGCTACGGCCGGCGCGAGCTCGCTCCCTTCAGCGACCTCGACCTGCTGGTGCTCCACGGGCCGGGCGCGCCGGACGCCTTCGCCAAGGCCGCCAGCGAGCGGTTCCTCTACTCCCTCTGGGACCTGCGGCTCGAGGTCGGCTACGGGGTCCGCGATCTGGCCGGGTGCGAGGCGCTCGCCGGGGAGGACCACACCGCGCGCACCGCGCTGCTCGACCTGCGCTGGCTGGCCGGCGACCGCGCCCTCTACCGCGAGCTCGAGCGCGAGCAGCTGCACGGCCTCTCGCAGGCGCGCTCCGAGTCCTTCGTGGCCGACAAGCTGGCCGAGGTGCGCGAGCGGCGCGAGAAGTTCGGCGACTCGCTCTACCTGCTCGAGCCCAACGTGAAGCAGTCGGAGGGCGGGCTGCGCGACCTGCAGTCGGCGCTCTGGGTGGCGCGGGTCCGCTTCAAGGTGGCGGGCATCACCGAGCTCTTGGCGCGGGCGCTGCTGCCGGAGCGGGAGATCCGGGAGATGCGGCGGGCGCGGGACTTCATCTGGAGGGTGCGGAACGAGCTGCACTACCTGGCCGGCCGCAAGAGCGACCAGCTCACCTTCGACGTCCAGCCGCAGGTGGCGCGGTTCATGGGGTACCTCGAGCCCGACGGGCAGCCGGCGGTCGAGGAGTTCATGCGCCACTACTACCTGGCGGCCAAGACCATCCGGGTGGCCTGCGACGCCATCGTCGACCGCGCCCAGGAGCCCGCCAGCGCGAGCGGCTGGCGGCAGGTGCCGGCGCCCGCCGCCCTGACCGGCGCCGAGGCGCGCGACGGTCGGCCGCGGACGGAGTGGCTCCTCCCCGGAGGGGAGTTCAAGGTCTTTCGGGGCCGGCTCACCGTGGCCGGCGGCGACGTGCTCTCGAAGTCCCCGGCGGCCCTGGTGCGGCTCTTCACCACCGCCGATCGCGAGGGGCTGGAGCTCTACCCCTACGCGCGCGACCAGGCCGCCTCGGTGGCGGCCGAGCTCCCGCCGGAGGCGTTGGACGATCCCGAGCCGAACCAGGAGCTGCTCGCGGCCATGCTCCGCCCCGGCACCCGCGGCCGGTTCCTCGGGGTGATGCACCAGCTCGGCGTGCTCCCGCGCATCCTGCCGGAGTTCGCGCGCATCACCGCGCGGCGCCAAATCGACGTGTACCACGTGTACACGGTCGACGTTCACAGCCTGTTCGCCGTGCGGCGGCTCATGGCGCTGCGCGCCGGCGACGTCCACGAGGAGTCGCTCACGCCGCTCATGCAGCGGCTCGAGCGGCCGCTCTCGCTGTACCTCGGCACCCTGCTCCACGACGTCGGCAAGGGCGGAGGCTCGGATCACGCGGCGCGCGGCGCCGAGATCGCCGCCCAGGCCTGCGTGCGGCTCGGGATCGACCCCGCCGACGCGGCCGACGTGGAGTGGCTGGTCGCGAAGCACCTGCGGATGGCGGCCGTCTCGCAGCGGCGGGACCTCTCGGACCCGGAGCTCATCCACTCGTTCGCGGCCGAGTGCGGCTCGGCCGACCGGCTCGACAAGCTCTACCTGCTGACCTACGCCGACATCGCCACCGTCGGGCCGCGGACCTGGACCGAGTGGAAGGCCCGGCTGCTCCGCGAGCTGTACGAGAAGGCGAGCGCGGCGCTGGCGGCCGGCGAGGGCCGCCGCCGGCCGGATCCCGGGGCGGCCGAGTCCTCGGGGCGCGGCCGGGTGTCCCGGGCGCTCGAGGGCCGCGTGACCGAGAAGGAGCGGGCCCGCTTCCTCTCGGCCATGCCGGCGCGCTACTTCATGACCGTCGATCCCCCCCAGGCGCCGCTGCACCTGCGGCTGCTGCGGCGCGCGCGCTCGCTCCCCTTCGCCGCCGCCATGCGCCATCACCCGCGCGAGGGCTACTCCGAGCTCGTGCTCACCGCGCCCGACCGCCCGGGCCTCCTCTCGCTGGTGGCCGGCGTGCTCGCCGCGCACCGGATCGACATCCAGCACGCGGAGGTCTTCTCGACGAGCCCCGACGCGCCGGCGCTCGGGTGGCTCTGCGGGCGGGCGCTCGACTTCTTCGAGGTGCGGGGGCCGGAGGAGGGAGCGCTCGATCCCGTCCGCTGGCGCGCCGCCCGGGCCGACCTGCGACGCGTGCTCTCCGGGGAGGAGTCGCTGGACGCGCTCCTCTCGCGCAAGCTGCGCGCCTCGGGGCTCCTCGAGAAGCCGCTGCCGCGCGTGCCGACGAAGGTGGTCATCGACGACGACAGCGCGCGCGGGCAGACGGTGATCGACGTGTTCAGCGCCGACCGCGTCGGCCTGCTCTACACGCTCTCCCGCGCGTTCTTCGACCTCGGGCTCTCGGTGGACCTGGCCCGGATCGCGACCGAGGGCCACCGCGCCACCGACGCCTTCTACGTGCGCGCCCCCGGCGGCGGCCACCTCGACCCGGAGCGCGCCCGCCGCGTGGTGGCCGCCATCGAGGCGGCGCTGGCGCCCAGGGCCTGAGGCGCCGTTCCCCCCGGCCCGCGCCGCCCTGCCGGCGGGAGAGCGGGCGCGCCCGCGGCGGCTTGCCGGCCGTCCGCGACGGCCTCGACAACCCCGCCTCTCCCTCTCCGTCGCCGCGGAGGGTGGGCCGCGGGTCGCCCCGCCCCCTCCAGGAACGGCCGGTCTGGTCCCTGGCCAGGGTCCGCCCCCGCCGGCGTCCCTGCGCGGGCCCGGGCGCCGCCCCGCCAGGTCCCCGCCGCACGCCCGGGAGGGGCGCCGATGCTGGAGCTTGGGCAAAGCCGCTCCCTTGTCCGCCCGGAGGACCGTGCCCAGCGTTAAGCCCAGGCGAACGGGGAAGGGGAAGAGGAGCAGGCTTTTGGGACACGCGGAGCAGTGCCGGTTCGCCGTGGTCACGGCGTGGCCGGACGAGGACTGGCACAGCCGGCGGTTGCTGGACGCCTGCGGCCGCTTCGGTCCGGCGTGCGCGGTGGACCCGGCGGCGCTCTCCGCCTTCGTCGGGGAAGGGTCGGACGTGCGCGCAGCGGGAGAGCCGGCCGGGCGCTTCGACGCCTTCGTCCTGGTCCGCGGCTTCGGTCGCGGCGGCGATCCCGACGTGCAGTTCGAGATCTATCGCGAGCTGGAGGCCTCGGGCGCGGTGGTGGTGAACGGCATCGACGCGCTGCTCGCCGCCCAGGACAAGTTCCGCTCCACCTGCCTGCTGGCGCGGGCCGGGCTGCCGACCCCTCGCGCGGCGGTCGCGCAGCGGCCGGAGGACGCCGAGTCGGCCCTGACGGAGATGGGCGAGGCCGTGCTCAAGCCCATCGCCGGCTCGCTCGGGGAGGGGTTGCTCCAGGTCCGGGCCGACGGCGCCGGGCGGGCGGCGCTGCGGGAGCGCATCGCGCAGGACGGCGTGGCCTATCTTCAGGAGCTGGTGCCGACCGGAGGTCGGGATCTGCGCCTGTTCGTGGTGGGGGGATGCGTGGTGGGGGCGATGGAGCGGGTGGCGCCCCCGGGGGAGTGGAGGACGAACGTGGCGCAGGGGGCGACCGTGCGCCCTTACGTGGCGGCGGGCGAGGTGCGGGCGATCGCGGAGGGAGCGGCGGCGGCGCTGGGGCTGGATTACGCCGGAGTGGACCTGGCGGACGGCGGCGAGGGCGCCACCGTCCTGGAAGTGAACGGGAACCCGAGCTGGCGAGGGATCCTCGACGCCACGGGGCAGGACATGGCGGAGCGGATCGCCGAGCACGTGTGGGCGAGAGCGACGGGCCGCGGCCGGCGCGGACGTACGTCGGGACAGGAAGAGACGGGAGCGAGACATGGCTGAGGAGAAGAAGGGCAGCAGCAAGGGCGCGATGACCGTGTCGGAGGCGGGGCGCAAGGGTGGCGTGCGCGTCCGCGAGACCCGGGGGCGCAAGTTCTACGAGGAGATCGGGAAGAAGGGCGGCGAGACGGTCAAGGCCGAGCGGGGGCGCAAGTTCTACGAGGAGATCGGGAAGAAGGGCGGCGACACCGTCAAGGCGGAGCGCGGGCCGCGCTTCTACGAGGAGATCGGCAGGAAGGGCGGCGAGACCATCAAGGCGGAGCGCGGGACGCCGTTCTACGAGGAGATCGGTCGCAAGGGCGGGCACAAGGTCCGCGAGCTGATCGAGAAAGGCAAGGCCGGCGCCGACGAGACGGCCATGACGGACCAGGAGAAGTGAATCGAGCTCCACCGGTTCGGGAAAGGGGGGCGAAATGGCGATGCAAGACGGGAAGACGGGCGGGTCCCAATCGGAGGTGGACGGAGCGGCGCCGCGGCGGGCGATGACGGTTGCCGAGGCCGGCCGGAAGGGCGGCATCACGGTTCGTGACGAGCGCGGCCACGCGTTCTACGAGGAGATCGGCCGCAAGGGCGGCCAGAAGGTGCGCGAGCTCATCAACCGGGGAAAGACGCGCATCTGAGGAGGGCGGACCGCCGGTCGGATCCGGCGAGAACTCCGCGACGCGCCCGCCCGGCCCGGCGGGCGTTTCGTTTCCGGGGCCCGCGAAGTCTGGTACAAACGGCGCGCCATGGCCGCCGCGCCCATCCTCGAGATCGACCCCCAGCACCCGCAGCCGAGACAGGTGGAGCGCGCCGCCTCGGTGCTCGCGTCCAGCGGGCTCGTCGCCTTCCCCACCGACACCTACTACGGGCTCGGCTGCGACCTGTTCGACAAGCGCGCCATCGAGCGCATCTACCTCCTGAAGCACCTCCCGAAGGAGCACGAGCTGTCGTTCATCTGCGCCGACCTCGCCGAGATCTCGCGCTACGCCCTCGTGGACAACACCGCCTACCGGGTGCTGCGGCGCAAGACGCCGGGGCCGTACACCTTCATCCTCCCGGCGACCCGGCTCGTGCCCGACCTGGCGCTCCGCCGGCAGAAGACGGTCGGCATCCGCATCCCCGACAGCCCGATCGCGCTGGCGCTGGTGAAGGCGCTGGCGCACCCGATCGTCTCCAGCTCGGCGGCCACGCCGGACGGCGAGGTCCTCATCGATCCCAAGGACATCAAGGAGAAGCTCGGCCAGGGGCTCGACCTGATCCTCGACGGAGGCTACCAGCCCGCCGAGCCCTCCACGGTGATCGACCTGTGCGGCCCGGAGCCGGTGGTGGTCCGGGAAGGGAAGGGCGACATCTCGGATCTGCTGTCGTAGCCATTCCGCCGCCTCGCTCCCGCGCCGGCAGCCGTCGCGGAGGTCCGGAACTGGATCGACCTCGCCGCCGCGGTATCGTGTCCGGCGTGGCTTCCCCCCTCGAGCCGGCCCTCGACCTCTTCCTCGCGCACGTCCGGGTGGAGAAG
>JAJXVM010000188.1 GCA_021782135.1 Myxococcales bacterium
GACGAAGAAGAGGATGAAGATGTAGGGCGTGTACCAGAGCGGGTGGAGCTTGCCGGGCGCCATGAGGAACAGCGACCCGAGCGCCGACTGGTGCATGGTGGAGAACATCACCGAGAGCACCGTCAGGGCGAGCAGCAGCTTCTTCGCGATTCGGTGGACGCGGCTCCACCCCAGCCACTCGAAGAACGGGACGGTGAACTCGAGGAACAGCACGCTCGAGTAGCACATGACGCACCAGGCGACCTCGAAGAGCACCGAGGCGGTCCCGTTGCTGCCCATCACGTAGATCATGTTCCAGGGGCGGCCGAGGTCGGCGACGAGCCCGGCGACCGACATGAGGTATCCGAGGAAGCCGGTGAGGATGGCCGGCCGCTCGATGGCCGCGTAGTCCTTCAGCCCGAAGAGCTCGACGGCGGCCCCGATGGTGAAGCCGCCGGCCGCGAGCACGATGCCGGTCATCATGTCGAAGCCGATCCAGATGCCCCACGGCGTCCCCTGGTCGAGGTTGGTGGTGGCGGCGAGCCCCCAGCCGAACCGCCAGACGAAGAGGATCGCCGCGCCGGCGACGAGCAGCGCCGCGACCGCGTTCCCGGGGGTGAGCAGCGAGCGCAGGTACGCGCGGCCGGTCATCCCGAGCAGCACCTTCTCCTGGAACCAGCTGCGCGCCGGAGCGGCGCCGACCACGGCCTCACTCATGACGATCCTCCCGGCCATCGGCCTCGGCCTCGCGCGGGGCCTCGCGTCCCTGCTGCTCGGCGCGCCGGTTCGAGAACGCCCAGAACCCCATCAGCAGCGGCGGCCAGAGCGTCATCACGAACGGCGGGACGCCCAGCGCTCCCCTCACCAGGTCCGGGTAGCGCTCCTCGAGCAGGCCGGTCTTCATCGCCAGCTTCTCGAAGGGGACGTCGGAGACGTAGAGCCAGTTGGTGCCGCCGGCCTCGTGCTCCCCGTAGACGTGCGGCACGTACTTCCCGGGGTTCCCGAAGACGCGCCGGCGCGCCTCCGCCAGCACCTCGGCGCGGCGCCCGAAGGTGAGCGCGCCGGTCGGGCAGACGGAGACGCAGGCCGGCGCGAGCCCCCGCGCCTGGCGATCGGCGCAGAACGAGCACTTCACCACCCGCGGGGCCAGGGCCTCGTACTCGTAGCGGGGGACGCCGAACGGGCAGGCCACCATGCAGTAGCGGCAGCCCATGCACCGGCTGGGATCGTAGGTGACGGGCCCGTTCGGCTTCTTGTCCAGGGCGCGGTTCGGGCAGGCCGAGGCGCAGCCCGGCGCGACGCAGTGCATGCACTGCGACTTGGCGAAGCGCGCCGCGCGCCGGGTGGCGTCCCCCTCCGGCTGCTGCCGCAGCCCCGCGCCGACCGGGTCGACGTCGAAGCGGTTCACCACCGTGAGCGCGGTGGTGGTCGTCTCGCGCTTGCGCTCGAGGACGCCCGGCCCCTCGGGCGGGGCGGGCAGGCGGTTCTTCTCGGCGCAGGCCGCCTCGCAGGCGCGGCAGCCGGCGCACAGGGTGGTGTCCACCAGGACCGAGGCCTCGTCGGCGCCGGGGGTCTCGGACCCGCCCGGCTCCTCCCCGCGAGCCAGCGCCGGCGCCGCCAGGGCGGCGGCCCCGGCGGCGCCCGCGACCTCGAGGAAGCTTCTGCGACTCAGCTTCATTGGGATCCCCCTCTCCTCTCCGGTGCGGCGGATCGGCTAGCCGCGGGCGAGGACGGCGGAGGCGGCGACGACGGCGGCGGCGACGAAGCTGGCGGCGAACGCGAGGATCATGACTGCGCTCCTTTCGGCTCTGCGGTGGGTGAAGGCGGGTCGTCCGCCTCGCAGGGCGACCGCCCCGCGCGGCACATCGCTTCCTGGAACAGGGGGCAGCTCCGGTACGGCCCCTCGCAGCGGCTCGCGGTGCTCAGCCGGTCGTGGGGCACGAGCTTCTTCACCGGGTAGGCCCGGCAGAAGACCATGGTGACTTCGGTGAGGTAGGGGCAGGACATGTCACGGTCTCCGCCCCTGCTCCTTCGCAACGAGCGCGCCAACGCGAAGGGCCGCTCCCGGCCTCGCCGGAAACGGCCCTCGCCTCGCGCGCTTGCAGGGCGCCGCCGGCGAGCCGGCCCGGCGCCGTCGAATCAAGGGACCGTTGAGGAATTCAGCACGCCCGCCGCCGAGGATGGCCTCGATCCCGAGCGATCGCGGCGGGTTCATCGGCCGAGCGGCGGCGTGTTGCGCGATTCATCACCGTTGCGTTTCCCAACGGCTACCCGGAGCGCTGCTGCCCGTCGTCCTCGGCGCGGCGCAGCTGGTACTTCCGGATCTTGTTGTAGAGCGTGACCCGGTCGATCCCTAGCAGGCGGGCCGCCTGGCTCACGTTACCGCCGGTGTGCGCGAGCACCTCGGCGATGTGCCGCTTCTCCATCTCCTCCAGCGTCGGCGGCACCCCGCCCGGCGCCCCGCCGGCCGCGGATCCGCCGCCGGCCTCGACCGGCGGGAGGCCGAGGTCGCGCGCCTGGATGGCCCCGCTCTGCGCGACCACCATCCCCCGCTCCAGCACGTTGCGCAGCTCCCGCACGTTGCCCGGCCAGCCGTGCGCCATGAGGGTCGCCATGGCGTCCGACGCCACCCCCTCGACCCGGCGCTGCATCTCCATCCCCAGCACGTCGAGGAAGTGCTCCACCAGCAGGGGGATGTCCTCCTTGCGCTCCCGCAGCGGCGGGAGCTGCAGGACGATGACGTTGAGCCGGTAGAGCAGGTCCTCCCGGAACCTGCCCTCGGCCACCGCCCTCCGGAGGTCCCGGTTGGTCGCCGCCACGATCCGGACGTCCACCGCGATGGGCTCGGTGCCCCCCACCCGGTGGAAGCGCCGGTCCTCGAGCACCCGCAGCAGGTCGAGCTGCAGCTTGGGCGAGATGTCGCCGATCTCGTCGAGGAAGAGCGTCCCGCCGTTGGCCGCCTCGAACTTCCCGATCTTGCGGCTGCTGGCCCCGGTGAAGCTCCCCTTCTCGTGCCCGAAGAGCTCCGACTCGAGCAGGCTCTCGGTGAGCGCCGCGCAGGAGACGGCCACGAAGGGGCCCTGCGCGCGCGGGCTCTCGGCGTGGATCGCCCGCGCCATCACCTCCTTGCCGCTGCCGCTCTCGCCGAGGACGAGGATGGTCGAGTTGCTCCGGGCCGCCGCCCGGGCCAGCTCGAAGACCTGCTGCATGGCCGGGCTCTTCGAGACCAGGTCGTGGAAGCCGTACTCGCGCTTGAGCGCCTTGCGGAGCGCCGCGTTCTCCCGGACCAGCGCCTGTCGCGAGACGATCTTCTGCATCATCAGCGAGAGCTCCTCCGGGTCGAAGGGCTTCACCAGGTAGTCGTAGGCGCCGAGCTTCATCGCCGAGACGGCGGTGTCGATGGTGGCGTAGGCGGTCATGAGGACCACCACCAGCTCGGGCTGCCGCTTCCGGGCCTCCTCGAGCAGCTGCAGCCCGTCCATGCCGGGCATCTTGAGATCGGTGAGCAGGACCGACCAGCGACCCGCCTCGAGCCGCTCCACCGCCACCTTGCCCTCCGCCACGCTCTCGACGAGGAACCCGTCCTTCTCGAGCCATCCGCCCAGCGACTCACGGACGATCTCCTCGTCGTCGACCACCAGGATGCGCGTCCTCTCGTCGTCCATGTCTCGACCCTCCCGAGGTCGTCCGTCATCCGCCGAGCCGGGCCAGGCAGTCCCGGCAGAGGAGCCCCCGCTTCGCGTCCACGTCCCGCACGCTCGGCGAGCGCCCCATGGCGCACCTCTCCGTGGAGCAGTGGAGCAGCCCGTAGGTGTGCCCCACCTCGTGCACGCACTCGGTCGCCACCCGCTCCCAGAGCACGCGCGGGCTCACCGGCACGCCGTCGTCGAGCCGCGCGGTGGAGACCACCGCCGCCCGCCCGCCCAGCTGGGCCTCGCCGAAGACGAAGGTGAGGATGGGGATGAAGAGATCCCGGTCGGTCACCCCGAGGACGCGGGCCGGCGGCGGCGGGCCGGCCTCGAGCAGGAAGGACAGGATCTTCTTCGAGGAGTGCTGCCGGCGGCGCGGATCCCACGAGTCGGCCGGGCGGCGCGGATCGCGCAGGATCCCGACCTCGGTCCGGAAGGCGCGCACGAGGTGCGATCGGACGTGCTCCAGCATTCGCTCCGACTCCTCCTGGTCGCCGATCCACCAGAGCTGGACGCTGCCCCGCAAGCCGGCGCTCTCCCTTCCGGTTCCGCTCAGGCGGCCGGCCGGGGCTCCGCCCCCGGCAGCCGGATGACGATGCAGGTTCCCTTGCCGAGCTCGCTCGTCACCTCCACCAGGCCGCGGTGGCGCTGCACGATCCCGTAGACCACCGACAGCCCGAGCCCGGTGCCGCTCTCCTTGGTGGTGAAGAAGGGGTCGAAGATCTTGGCCATGTGCTCGGGGTGGATCCCCGGCCCGGTGTCGCGGAACCGGACCTCGACCTGGCGCTCCGGCTCGAGGAAGCGGGTGGAGACGGTGAGCGTCCCGCCCCGGCTCATCGCCTCGCAGGCGTTCATGGCCACGTTGACGAACGCCTGGCGGAGCTGGCCGAAGTCGGCCTCCACCTGGGGCACGGGCGCGAGCTCGGTCACGAGCTCCATCCCGTTCAGCAGGAACTGGTGGCCGAGCAGCTGGGCGCACTCCTCCACCGCCCTGGCGACGTCCACCTCCTTGAGGCTCAGCGGCCGCTCGCGCGCGAAGTCGAGCAGGTTGCGGACGATGGCCGAGCAGCGCTCGGTCTCCCGCTGCACGAGCGAGAGGTGCTTGATGCAGCTCCTGCGGGTGGCCTCGGTCGGCGGCCCCTGCTCGAGCGTGCGGATGAGCAGCTTCGAGAAGGTGAGGATGCCGGCGAGCGGGTTGTTGATCTCGTGGGCGATGGAGGCGGAGAGCCGCCCCAGCGAGGAGAGCTTCTCGGACTGGACGAGCTGCGCCTGGGTCGCCTTGAGCGCGGCGGTGCGCTCCTCCACCTGCTGCTCCAGGCTGCCCATGAGCCGGCGCAGGTCGCCCTCGGCCCGCCGCAGGGCGCGGATCATGTCGTTGAAGGAGGCGGCGAGCAGCCCCAGCTCTCCCTTGGACGGGATCCTGAGCTCGAGGTCGAGCTGGTCCACCGCCACCTCCCGGGTGGCGTGCACCAGCGCCGCCACCGGCTGGACCACCTGCACCCGGGCGAAGAAGTAGAAGAAGACCGCCAGGCAGAGCACCAGCACGCCGGTGAGCGCCAGGCTGCCCCGGCGAAAGGACGAGACCTGCGCGTCCACCCCCGCCAGCGAGACCCCGACGTCGATGACCCCGAGCAGCTGCTGGCCCGGCGAGTGGGCGTGGCAGGCCCCGGTCCAGCACGAGGGCTCGTTGTAGACCGGCGCGACCATGCTCATCACCCGGTGGTCGCCCTTGCGGTAGATGCGGGTGCGGCTCGCGAGCGGGACGCGCGCGATCGGCTGCCCGGCGGAGTGGCAGCCGTGGCAGCCCTCCGCCTTCTCGTCGATCACCTTGCCGATCTCCGACTCGTCGGTGGAGAAGGTGACGCCCCCCTCCTTGTTCAACATCCGGACCTTCTCGATCTCCTTCATCCGGCCCACCGCGCGCATGGCCTGGTAGACCTGCGGGCGCTCGTCGTCGAGCATCGACTCGCGGGTGGCGCTCTGGATGGTCTCGCTGAGGAGCGCCACCGAGCGGGTGGCCGCCTCGAGCCGCTGCTTCTGGATCTCGAGCTCCACGTAGGCGAGGCCGCCGATCGCGGCCAGGGTGAGGCCGGCGGTGATCCCGAGGAGCTTGGTGGAGAGCCGGTGACGCCAGGGGATGGCCGAGCCGATGGCCTGCAGCTCGTGCAGCCCGGTCAGCTCGACGCGCGACTCGAGCCCGGACGGCGGCGAGTCGCCGCCGCCCTCCCCCGCGTCCGCGGGCGGCGGGCGTGGCTCGCCCGCGAGTTCCCCCTGCGCCATGATCCCCCCGGAAAGGCGCCGCACGGCCCTTGCTCATCGGGCCGCGACTGTTGAAGAGTTCCACCATCCGAGCGCCCGCACCTTGCGGCCGATCAAGGCACGCTCCTTGCCCCCGAGAGCCTTCCAGGTGCACAGCCCCCTCTCCACCACGCGGAACGCCCCGGCCGCGCCCGCCGCGCTCGCTTCCGAGCCCGCCTCCTGCTCGAAGATCGAGCACCCGCCGCGCGGGCCCGGGGCGGGCGTGCTCGGCGTGGGGCTCGCCGACGGCGCCAGCGCCCTCCTCTGCTGCCGGGCCGAAGCTCCACTTCGGCTCCTCGTCCCTCGCCGGCGGGGCGCCGCGGTCTGGGCCTGCGTCGCCTCCCTCGGCGGGGGCCTGGTCGCCGGCGACCGGCTCGCGCTCTCGGTCGAGGTGGGCGCCGGCGCGACCCTCCACCTCGGCACGCAGTCGGTCACCAAGGTCTACCGGTCGGGGGGCCGCGAGGCGCGCCAGGAGCTGCGGGCCCGGGTCGACGAGGCGGCGCTGCTCACCTCGCTGCCCGACCCGGTCTGCTGCTTCCGGGGTTCCCGGTTCGGGCAGCGACAGGTGTTCCGCCTCGCCGAGCGCGGGAGCCTGGTGGCCCTCGACGCGCTCGCCGCCGGGCGGACCGCCCGCGGCGAGCGCTGGGCCTTCGACTCCTGCGAGAGCCGGCTCGAGGTCTGGCGGGGCGGCCGGCTCGCCGTCTCCGACGCGCTCCGGCTCGGCGACCTCCCCGGCCTGCCGCTCGCCGCCCGCATGGGCCCGCTCGACGCGCTGGCGGTCGCGGTCGCGGT